>CADBMP010000195.1 GCA_902795775.1 uncultured Lachnospiraceae bacterium
GCGGAAGTGCTGGAATTGGCAGACAGGCTAGACTAAGGATCTAGTGTTGGCAACGACGTGTGGGTTCAAGTCCCATCTTCCGCATAAGAAAAGAGTATGGTATTTACCATACTCTTTTCTTATGCGGAAAAGACCTTGGACCCAGGGTCCAAGGTCTTCGCTCCGCTCCGGTCGGTGCAAAGCCGAGGTCTACCAGACCTCGTGCGGTCTCCGCTCCGCTCAGGTCGGCGCAAAGCCGAGGTCTACCAGACCTCGTGCGGTCTCCGCTCCGCTCAGGTCGGTGCAAATCGCGTGCCACTGGCACGCAGCACCCCATCTTCCGCAAGCGGAAAAGATACTTGGCATATATTTATCCCCGAAACAGTTTTGAAAACGCAGAAGTTTTGAGGGAGTATGCAGTCTATTCGGGTTATGTGGAAGCAGCAGATACAAAGGTGCTGGATTTATTAAGAAGGCTGATGTTGCCCCCAAGTCTGGTTTTGGGCGTTTACAGCAAGTTGACAGGGTAGAATGTGCAGGTTATAATCATGTGAAAAGAGGAAAGAGTTGGTTTTTGTAAAAAGGAGCGTATTATGCGTTTAGATAAATATCTGGCAGGACAAGGGTTTGGCACCCGCTCGGAAGTGAAAAAACTGATTAAAAGCGGTGCTGTCTGTGTGAATGGAGATACCATAAGGGATGCGGGCTCTCATGTGGGCGAATCAGAGTTGAAAAATGGATTGGAAGTCCTGGTACAGGGAAAAGAGGTTTCTTACAGGGCACACCGGTATTATATGTTTTACAAACCGGCGGGCTGTCTTACTGCAACCGAAGATGCAAAGGAAAAGACGGTAATGGATTATCTGCCGTTTTCGGCATCGGAAAAGAGAAAATTATTTCCGGTGGGACGTCTGGACTTTGATACAGAGGGGCTTTTGCTTATTACAGATGATGGGGAGACGGCACATCGGCTGCTGTCTCCCCAAAAGCATGTGGATAAATGTTATTTTGCTGTGGTAGAGGGAATTGTTACGGAGGAGGATGTGGAAAAATTTGCCGGCGGACTGGAACTGTCGTTTAGGACCATGCCTGCAAAATTAGAAATTCTGGAGACGGATGCAGAGAAAAACGAAAGCAGGATTGAAGTGACCATACAGGAAGGGAAGTATCATCAGGTAAAAAGGATGTTTGGTGCTGTGGGGAAAAAAGTGCTGTATTTAAAAAGAATCCGTATGGGAAATCTGAGGCTGGATAAGGCGTTAAAGCCGGGAGAGTTTCGTGAGCTTTCTGAGGACGAAGTAAATCATCTGACCAGTACGTTCACTGACGCTTCAAAAAACTGATTCAGTCAGCAGAGCACTCTGCCCATTGCAGCTAATGCTCATCAGAGAGAAGTCCTAAAATACAAAGAACTGATTCGGCCAGCAGAACATTTTGCACATCGTTGCAGTTCATGAATGCGTGTGGTCTGCAACAGTATAAACTCATTAAAAATCGTGCTTAAAAAGCACCGAAGCAAAAACATTACAGGTTCTTGTCATGAATGTTTATTTTTGATATGATTGTGACAGTAACTTTGAAAAAATATATTTACCGGAGGTGACAAATATGACAGCAGAAGAATACGATGGCGTGTATAAGCTTGGACTAAAGGATTTTAGAAAACAGATTTCAAAAGGAGAATATCCATATCTGCAGGTTCTTGATGAAATTTTATCAAATACGGAAATTGCTTCGGAAGAAAATCTTGGTGTGGTGGAAATTCCGATTGAGCAAATTGTAGGAACAAAAACGGCAGGAAGGACAAATGCCTTTGCAAGTAATTTTATGCCGCTTTTGCCTGCGGATTCTGAATTTGCATTTAAATGGCGCAATCTTTACGAGGCACATCTGGAAGAAGGCATCCGCGACCCTGTCAAGGCATACGAATTTATGAACCGTTTTTACATCGAAGAAGGAAATAAACGCGTCAGTGTATTGAAATATTGTGACGCAGTGACCGTTCCGGGCGTGGTGACACGTCTTGTTCCAAAACAGGATGATTCTGATGAATGTAAAATTTATTACGAATTTTTGGAGTTTTATAAAAAAACACAAATAAATTATCTGAATTTCAGCCAGCAGGGAAACTTTGCCAAAATTCTGGAAATTCTTGGCCTCACCGGGGACCAGATGATTTCCCACGATGCAAAAGACCTTTTCCATGCAAATTATGTACAGTTTACCAAAGCATTTGAGAAAAAGGGCGGGGACAAGCTTTCGCTAACAAGAGGAGATGCGTTTCTTCTATATATAAACATTTATGGTTATGATGATATTGTCAATAAGTCTGGTGATGAACTTCAGGCAGAGATAACAAAAATGTGGAACGATTTTGCTTTTTATCCGAAAAAGCCGGAAGTGAAGCTTATCATGGATGCAGATAAAGATTCGGAAAAAGTCAATCTGGTCCGCATGATTCTGCCACTTTCCACAGAGCCGTTAAAAATTGCTTTTATCCATAGTAAATCTGTAGAAACCTCAAGCTGGACCTACGGTCATGATCTGGGGAGCAATCATTTAAAAGAGGTTCTGGGCGATAAGGTGAAGATTACTTCTTATTTTGATACGGATACACCGGAAAAAGAGGAAGAACATTTTGAGCGTGCCATTGCAGATGGAAATACAGTCATCTTTACCACATCGACCAAGCTGTTAAATGTGAGCACAAAGTATGCGTTGAAATATCCGAAGCTTAGGATATTGAACTGTTCCCTGAACACGAGCAATAAGCATCTTCGTACTTATTATGGCAGGCTGCATGAGGCAAAATTTCTGATTGGTGCCATTGCCGGGATTATGTCACCAACAAATAAAATAGGGTATCATGCAGATTATCCGCTTTTTGGAACGATTGCCAATATCAATGCATTTGCGCTTGGTGCGAAGATGATGAATCCGGATATGAAGGTATATCTGGAGTGGCCAAAGCTTAAGAAAGAATTTGCAAAAGATCATAAAGAGGAAATGGGTCTGTCATTTATTTCCGGGAGGGATTTTATCCGGCCGGATGAGGATTCTGCGGATTTTGGGCTGTACAGTACCGATGAGAATGGGATTCATAGTCTGGCAATGCCGGTATGGAACTGGGGAATTTTTTATGAGCAGATTGTAAAAAGCATTTTGAATGGAACATGGAAACAGGAGCTTCCGAAAGGGAAGAATGAATCCGTGAATTACTGGTGGGGTCTTTCTTCCGGAATGATTGATGTCATCTGTTCAAAGCGTCTGCCGGAATATACCATGCGCCTCATTGAGCTTTTGAAAAAGTCCATCTGCCGTGGGGAGTTCCCGCCGTTTTCCGGGCGTATCAGCACAAATGAGGGAATGGTGTATCATGATATTCCGGAGGAGATTACTGCGGAAGAAATTATTACCATGGACTGGCTGGTGGATAATGTCATTGGATTTATTCCGACCATGGACCAGATGGAGGAGGATGCAAAACCAATCATTCAGGTACAGGGCGTGGCTAAGGCAAAGGAGCCGGAGGGCGAGACTGGTAACGCATAAGCAAAAGGAACGGAACAATGGAGAAAAAAGAAGAAGAATGGAGAAGTAAAATGAGAAATTTACGGATTCTTTTTATATCAGATGAGCCGGTGAAGGCATTGTGGGATCATTTTGACCGTTCAAGGCTGGAAGGGATCGACCTTATTATTTCCTGCGGAGATCTTCCTCCACAGTATTTATCATTTCTTGCGACTTTTTTTCATGGTCCGGTGCTTTATGTACATGGAAATCACGATACGTCTTACCTGAAAACTCCGCCGGGGGGATGTATCTGTATTGATGATAAGGTGTATGTATATAAAGGAATCCGGATTGCGGGGCTTGGCGGCTGCATGGAGTACATGGGGGGACCGTTCCAGTTTACGGAGTGGGAGATGTGGAAACGTGCGTTTAAGCTTCGCCGCAGGATTTTTTTCAAGCGGGGCATTGACATTTTTGTCACCCATGCACCCGCATTTGGGCTGAATGATGCAGAGGACCTTCCGCACAGAGGGTTTAAGTGTTTTTATAAAATTCTTGAAAAGTATCATCCGAAATATTTTGTACATGGACATATGCATTTTTCTTATAATTATTCCCAAAAGCGGGAGGCAGAGTATCAGGATGTAAAGGTCATCAATGCATATGAGAGGTATATTCTGGAGTATCCAATGCAGATCGAGGAGGAGACCTGGTAATGTGCAAAGTGTAACTTTTTTGTAATAATTTTTTAATAAAATGTAAAAAAAGCTTGCAATTTTTGAAAAACTTTGTTATAGTATTCGGAAAGATATGGAAATTTGGTTTTAGAAATATAGTTTATATTAGTTTCTATCAATGATTTATGCTTAACATGTAATGTTTCATCTTTCTCAAAATATCGTTTTAAAATTCAGGTACATCATATTTTTTTAACGATATATGGGGACATGGGCATTATCAGATCTCGTGAATCCATACCGTTTTTCTTAAAAAGAAATTTAGAAAAAAGGATATGGAATCATGAGAAGGATGAATCGTTACATTATTGGTTCAATTTTGCTCCAATTATAAATGTTTCAAAAATATTACAAATGTTACATCATTTTTGATGGAGTTTGTAAATGAGAAACAAATCTTTGAAAAGATACCTGAGATGACAAAATGGTTGAAGATAATTCAGTAAATGCAATTCGACCAAAATAGTTAGACAAATCACCATTATCAAAAAGGAACAGGGGACTTAGGAAAAAGAGAGCAGGATTGAATGGAATAGATTTGATTGCAGGATTTCATTCCGGGGATTTAGCAGGAAAGCTTTAGGTGTACATATCAGCAGAAATGTGAATGGTGTTCATGGAATTCTATTCGTTGAAAAAGATTTTTGCTGATACGGAAATTCAATCAAAAGCATGAAGAAAGGAAGGAAGCTGATTATGAAAACTATGTTGCATTTAAAGAAATTATTATTGATGATGTTTGTAATATTATTCTGTGCAGGACTGGGAGCATCTGTCCCGGAAAGGCAGGCCAGTGCAGATACGTACTTTAAGCAGATTCGGGGAGTCAGAAGAACTTCAAAGAATACAGAAAAAATCAATGAAAAGAAAAAAATCAAAAAGCAGATTAAGAAAGTAGAAGAAAAGGCGGTTTCTCTTGAGCAGAAGCTTGCCGGACTGAGAAATGAGCTCGCTGCGTATGAGGAGCTTCAGACAAGGACGGAATATTCAGGAACTGTCTTTGCAGATAATGGCCGCAGTACGGATGTATTCGAGGATGTGGCAAAGTTTGATTCTTATTTCAGAAAAATCAAAAATTATGGAAACGTAAATGATAGTCTTTTAAATTCAGAATATATCAACCCATCAGCAGATAAAAACGAAAGCTTATGTTTTACGGCACTTGTTCCTGACCGGACAAATCCGGTGGCATTTTTACAGTCAGGGAATACAGAGTCAGTGGATATCCAGAGTTATTTGTCTTATCGGATATACAAAAAGAATCTGCATATTGAAAAAGTAGAAAAGCATCTGGGAAAGGTAGAGAAGAAAGCAGGTTCATTGAAGAAGAAAGCAAAGAAAGTGGCGATAAAGAATATTGTGTTCAATGCACAGGATGTTACGGAGGTTTCTAATATTACGGTGAAAAAAATGAGAAACCTTCTGCAGGGAACAAAATTAGAGCAGTTCGCAGATGTGTATGTGGAAATTGAAAAAGAATATGGAATCAACGCAATTGCCTTTTGTGCGCTTTCAGCATATGAGAGTGCATGGGGAGAGAGCCGCCGCGCACTGGTGGACAATAACTATACAGGCTTTGGAGTGTACTCTGATTCATCCAGAGGAATCAATGCGTCTTCGGGAGAGCAGAATTTATGGATGACTGCAAAATTCCTGGCAAATAATTACCTGAAAAAAGGACAGAATTATTATCATGGAGTGGGACTGGACGGATTGAACCGCTCTTATTCAACTGCCCCTACATGGGCATATGATATTGAATATATTGCTATCCAGCTTATGGACGCAATCTGATGTGGAGGTGCCGGTCGAAAAGAAAGGTAATAATCCACTAAATGAAATGATTTGCTTACGGGGCGTGTACCGGCCGTAAAGGAAAAATAAGCTTTTATAAATACAGGGGAGGAGTCTGTGTTTGACCTGGAAGAAGAATTGAAAAAACTGCCGGCAAAGCCCGGTGTATATCTGATGCATGATAAAAAAGATGCCATTATTTACGTTGGAAAAGCAATCAGCCTGAAGAACCGCGTGAGACAGTATTTTCAAGCAAGCAGGCGGGTATCTCCCAAAATACAGAAGATGATTTCCCAGATTGACCACTTTGAGTATATTATTACGGATTCTGAGGTGGAGGCTCTTGTTCTGGAAAATAATCTGATCAAAGAGCATATGCCCAAATACAATACCATGCTCAAGGATGATAAAACGTATCCATTCGTGAAGGCAACGGTATACGAGGATTATCCAAGATTTATCTACAGCAGGGAAGAGAAACGGGACAAGTCCCGTTATTTTGGTCCCTTCACAAGTCCGGGAACAGCGCATAATGCAATCGAAATGGCGCAGAAAATTTATCATATCCGGTCGTGTAACCGCGTACTTCCGCGTGATATTGGTAAAATGCGCCCATGTCTGAATTATCATATCAAGCAGTGCAATGCACCTTGTCAGGGAAATATCTCAA
>CADBMP010000196.1 GCA_902795775.1 uncultured Lachnospiraceae bacterium
ATATGATGCCTTTGGAGACATTAAAGCTTGGGAAAAATATGCAGGTCGGGAGTATTAATAATGGTGGGACAGTGACATGGTATGGCTGGGGGCGGCTTAAGGATTTAAAAAGAGTGGAGGTAGATGCGAAGAACAGCTATTTTACACTGGACGGAAATCTGCTCTATTCGGAAACAAAGGCAAATTTATGGCAGTATATCGATAAAACTTATCATACGGATTATCTGACACTTCCAAAATGGTGCAGTAATATCCGTGCGAATGCTTTTTATCGTGCGGATGTGGAAGGGATTGATCTTGATAATGTTACAAGCATCCGGAGAGGAGTTTTTAGCGAATCAAAGTTAAAGAGCATCTGCAGGGTCAGTGATACGGAGTTATCTCTTTGGAAGGAGCAGGAGGAGTTTAGAGGATGCACTTCTTTAAAGGCTGTTTTTATTAAGAATTTAAAGCTTGTTTCGGACAGCATGTTCGAGGGGGATACTTCATTAGAGTATGTGGTATTTGATGGTGCAGTGTCCCGAATCAGGGATAGCATATTTAAGGACTGTACCAGTTTAAAAGTGGTGTATCTTTCTGATAAGGTGAATACGATTTTGGGAAATTCGTTTTATAACTGCCGTTCCTTAGAAAAGCTGTATATTCCGGAAAGTGTGACAAAGATTGATAATTCGGCATTTAAGGGTTGTAGGGCTCTGACGATTTACGGAAAAGCTGGAAGCTATGCACAGACTTATGCTTTGAATAATAATATTCCGTTTCAGGCGGTAGAGCGTTCCAGTATCGTTTATGACCAGACGATAACCATTGAGGACGCACATGCTTCCGTAAAGATTCCTGTCAGCAGCGCATGTGGACATGTGAATCTTTCGGGGATAGTCATGCAGGTGCGGGGAGTGGTAACGACACCGGCACCAGTGGCGACGTCTTCTCCGTCATCCACACCAGCTTCTTCGCCTGCAGGTTCTGTGACTTCTGTACCTGCAGATACAAAAGTACCGTCTTCTTCCCCGGAGGCTGCCAGCAGTGCTTCTAATGTACCTGGTGTGACGAAAAATCCGGAGATGACAAAAAAACCGGGAGGAACAAAGGAACCTGATGTAACGAAAAATCCGAATGCAACAGGCTCTCCGGGAGGGGCAAAAGATACGATGATACCATACCCTACGAAGGTACCGGGGATTCCTGACGGAGCAGGAAATTCCACAGCGGCACCGGATAATACGGGACAGAATACAGGTACGAAAAGTACGGAAAGACCAAAGCCTTCGGGAAATCCTTCTGTGGCAGAGTCTCCCGGAGTGACAAAGGCACCGCAAGATTCTGGTGAAAAAGATGGGCAAAGTGATAGAGAAGGAGATGTTCCGGAAAATGGAGATTCTATTTTTAAGAGAGCAACTCTGCTGGTAAAAAATCAGACAGTAATGAAAATAAGCTGGAAGAATCTGAGAGATACAAATGAATATCATATTTACCGCGGAACAAATAAGAAAAAATTAAAGCTCTATAAGAAAGTTCTGATTCCGGAAGAAGAAATGTCACAGGATATGCTGGTATTTGAGGATAAAAATATTTCTTATATGAAGATATATTATTATCAGGTAAAAACGCCGACCGGAGAGGAGTTTCGGCTTTTGGCAGGAAAGGCCACCGGACTTTTAAAACCGAAGATTTCCGTAAAAATGGGAAGAACCGGCAGAATTCGGTTTCTAACGGTATATATGAAAAAATATGCAGGAGATTCTGTTCAAATTTATATTAAGAAAAATAAAGGGAAATATAAGCGGTTAAAGTTACGGGTAACGGGGATAAAGAAAGCAAAGAAGAAATTTAAGTTAGCTTTGGCTGTGAAAAACAAAACGATTTTTCTGAAGGTCAGAACCTACCGGAAAAAAAGAAAGGGGATTTATAGTGCATTTTCAAAAAAAGTGGCGATAAAAGTATAGGGTAAAAGTTGACAAAGATTTTAAAAAAATTTGGTAAAAACTGATAAAGATTTTAATGTGCAATAGTGAAAACCTTTATTTATAATAGATTTTTGCTATTGCATTTGTTTTTTAGTAAAAAAAAAGAAATTTTTTTGGAACGGATATGTGGTATGCTAATACAAAAGGAGAAAACGTATATGGATGAAAATTTGGAAAAATGGGTGAGAAATTTTTTGAAATCAAAAGAAGAAAGTATATTTTCCCGTTTTATCATTTGTGAGATGGGATTTTCCGGAGAAGATGACAAAAAAACAGATGAGGAAATACGAAGGGATGCTTTTTTAGAGTTTGGAAAACGCACTGGTCATAAGAAGTTTGCTGCCACACAGACGATGAAACGCTGGTTTGGGTTGGAGGGTTTTTCCTGTCCGTCCAGAGAAACTCTTTTTGAAATCTGTTTTGCTTTGAAACTTACCGTAGCAGAAACAGAACGATATTTGATGCAGGGAATTTTTGAACCGACGTTTCAAGTGAATGATTATGCAGAGGTTTTTTATTTTTACGGTCTGGAAAATGGAAAATCCTAT
Organism: uncultured Lachnospiraceae bacterium; assembly: GCA_902795775.1. GTDB lineage: Bacteria > Bacillota > Clostridia > Lachnospirales > Lachnospiraceae > Butyribacter. Next base: position 2,516 of record CADBMP010000196.1, read on the forward strand.
GAGGAAATATCGGAGATGATTTCTGCTTATGAGGAAATTCTGGCAGAATATTTTTTTAAAGATGGGAGAATGGCAGATGTTTCATTTTCGACAAAGGAATTAAAAAAAGAACTATATCTTGTGAAACGATGCAGTAAAGAAAACTTTATGCTGTGGATGAGGGATCATGCAAGAGTATTTAAAGGATATTCACAGACAACACAGACTTATCTGGAAAAGCTTCGGGAACGGATTTATGAGAACAGTATATCAGATCTCAGGAGTACATTGGAAGCTCGTCTGGCTGAAATTGGATATCCGGGATGGGCTGTAAAACATGCCGAAAATTACAAAACTACGGGAGATGCTGTTCGTGTTTATTTGAAAATATTGAAAAAAAG
>CADBMP010000197.1 GCA_902795775.1 uncultured Lachnospiraceae bacterium
TACCGAGGTACAGCGAGGCTTTCTGACGCCGTAATCGGAAAAATAGACAAGCAAGATGTTCAAGTTAATTATTTACAGTTCCTTAGTTTAATATAAAAGAACTTAGATATTTAGTGTACTAGTGTTGAGTGCACACATAAGTGCGCTGAGAATATAAATAATTGAGTAATTTTCTAATCGTCAACCTATATTATTTTTAGTTGACAATTAGAATTATTTTCATTATAATACCCATGAAATATAATCACTTGATTTTGATAATTACACACAAAACGAGCAATCATTCTTATAAACGACTTTCTTTGTTCGTGAGCATTATACAATATTTAGGAGGTAGATTATGGACAACATACTTGATTTAGCAAAAGAAATTATAAATGGAAAAAGGATTTCAAAAAATGACGATTGTTCTATCTTTTTAACCTGTGATTTAGATACATTATGCAAAGGGGCAAATGAAATACGTGAACATTTTATAGGTAATAAAGTGGATTTATGCTCTATTATCAACGGACGCAGTGGAATGTGCCCGGAGGACTGCAAATTCTGCGCCCAGTCTTCACATAACCATACCCATTGTGATGTTTATAATTTTTTGCCAGAAAATGAAATCTTAAAAGCCTGCAAAGAAAGTGAACAAGCAGGAGTGGATCGTTTTTCCATTGTAACAGCCGGACGGGCACTTTCTGGCAATGAATTTGAAAAAGCCCTTCATGCATACCAGACAATGAATCGTGAATGTAATATTGATTTATGTGCCTCCCTGGGATTTTTGAATGAAGAACAGCTTCACAAACTTCATGAGGCAGGCGTAACAAGCTATCATCATAATATAGAAACTTCTAAGCGCAATTTTCCAAATATCTGCACCACACATACTTATGAAGATAAAATAGAAACTCTGAAAAAAATTAAGGCAGAAGGTATGAAAATATGCTCCGGTGGAATTATTGGCATGGGCGAAACATGGGAAGACAGGCTCGATATGGCACTTAGCCTTTCAGAAATAGGTGTTCATTCCATTCCAATCAATGCGTTAATGCCAATCCCTGGTACAAAACTGGAACATCAGGATCCGCTTTCAGAAAATGATATTTTAAGAACAGTTGCTTTTTTCCGTTATATCAATCCGGAAGCACATATCCGGCTTGCTGCGGGCCGCGCCCTTTTAACAGAAGACGGAAAACTTGCTTTTCAGTCCGGTGCTTCTGCCACAATTACCGGAAACATGCTGACTACAGTTTCTGCTGCCACCATCCAGAGTGACAAGGATATGCTTGCTTCCCTTGGACGTTTAGCTCCGGGAGTATGAAGTATCTGCATCATCCAAACCTCTCTTTTATTTTTTCATATTTTCCGGCAGTCATCAGTGCGGTTTCATTTGTGCCCTTTAAATATACGGTATAGGTCCATCTTCCATAGACTTTGAGTTTTTTCACTGCATCCATCCGTATGATGTAAGATTTATGACATCTTAAAAAAGCATCGGTATCCAGCTTTTTTTCCAAAACATTTAATGGAGAAGATGTGATATATGTATCCGACAGGGTAACAATTCTTGTTACCCCATCGGCACGCTCAATCATTATAATATCGTTCACGTCAATAAAATCAATCTCCTCTTTTCCCCGTATCATAAGCTTTTCTTCTGCAGATTGTGATTTTCTTTTCTCTTTATCACCATCTGATATCGTCTGAAGCCTTGTAAGGGTTTTTGAAAGACGTTCCATATCAAAAGGTTTCACCAGATAATCAAAAGCATAAATTTCAAATGCATCTGCCATATACTCACTGTGTGCCGTTGCAAATACAATCTTCACCTTCGGCTCCGTTTCACAGATTGCTTTCGCGCAGTCCAGTCCACTTTCTCCTTTTAAATCAATATCCATAAATACGACATCAGGACGTTGACTGATAAATTCAGTTATTGCCGCACTAAAGCTGTCACACAGAGAAACCACTTGAAATTCCTGATTTTTTTCAATCATTTTTTTTAATATCCTGCCAATTTGTTCCTCATCTTCTACTATCATTACCCGAATCATAAACTCCCCCTACTATTATTTTGTTTTTTAATAATCCAGACTAATTGATAACTGCCAAAAATCCATATATGAAAATTTTTGACAGTTATCAGAAAAATTTTAATTTACCGGAATTTTGATTTCTGCTTGAAGGCTGATTAATTTCCTTTTTTCTGCTCTAAAAAATCTGTCACTCCGTTTCCAATCTCATTTCTCATTTTAGTATCTGCCTGAACATTCTGCAATTTATAATAATCCAGTACTCCAATGTTTCCGGATTTTAAAGCTTCTGCCATTGCCCTTGGAACTTCTGCTTCTGCCTTGACCACTTCCGCCTTCATTTCCTGCTCCATCGCAACCGCCATGGCCCTGCGTTCCTCTGCCTTTGCCTGTGCAATCTTGGTATTTGCTTCTGCCTGTAAGCTCTGGAGATTTGCACCAATATTTCTTCCAATGTCAATATCTGCAATATCAATGGATATAATTTCATAAGCAGTGCCGGAATCCAGTCCCTTTTCCAAAACCAGCTTTGAAATTTCATCCGGATTCTCCAAAACAGAACTATGTGTAGCAGCTGACCCAACTGTTGTAACAATTCCCTCACCAACACGTGCCAATACCGTTGCTTCCCCGGCACCTCCAATCAACTGATTGATATTTGTCCGGACAGTCACCCTTGCTTTTACCAAAAGTTCAATTCCGTCTTTTGCTACCGCTGAAATTTCAGGTGTCTCGATTACCTTTGGTGTTACACTCATTTTCACCGCTTCAAACACATTTCTGCCCGCAAGATCAATGGCTGAAGCCTGCTCCAGATTCAGATTCATGCCTGCCCTTTCTGCAGCAATCAGAGCATTTACCACATTATCGACATTTCCACCTGCTAAATAATGTGCCTCTAATTCATTGGAACGGATTTTTAATCCTGCTTTTGTCGCTTTAATCATTGGAAACACGATTTTTGCAGGTTTTACTCTGCGGATTTTCATGCCCACCAGAGAAAACAGGCTTATCCTTACTCCGCTCGCCACTGCTGAAATCCACATCCCTACAGGCACCACAGCGGAAAACAGAATAATAACAGCTAAAATAGCAACCACAATAATAACTCCTACATTTAAGTCCGGTATCATAAATTCTCCACTCATTTATTTGTCCTCCTTTATTATAAAAATATTATTTTTTACTTCTGTTATAATAACTGCTGTTCCTTTTTTTATATAACTGCCTTCTGAAATAACATCAAAACGCACCCCGTCAAATTCGCCCTTACCCGAAGGTCTTAAATCCGTTGCCGCAATTCCCTTTTTTCCAATTAGATATTCCATATCCTTTCCTTCGATAAAAAGATTTCTGCCTGAAAGTTCTGTTTCCAGCCGTATAGGAGATTTTGACTTTTTGGAATTTAAAAATGCTATGCTGACCGCCAGCATCACTGCCAGAATCACTATCACAACAACTGCATATGTAATTCCCTCCTGCAAATTATTTGCCAGCGTAAAAATGCCGGATATCGTACACAAAATTCCTGCAATACCGGGCACCCCAAAGCCTGGAATATAAATTTCCACGCAGATAAGCACGATTCCTAAAAAAAAAAAAAAAAAACCTA
>CADBMP010000198.1 GCA_902795775.1 uncultured Lachnospiraceae bacterium
CCTCATCTACAGAATTGTCCACAATCTCATACACCAGATGATGAAGCCCGCGGACAGAGGTACTTCCAATATACATACCGGGTCTTTTCCGCACTGCTTCCAGACCCTCCAGAATCTGAATCTGGTCCGCTCCATATTCTCCATCCACCTCTAAACTCTTTTCTAAAGAATTTTTTTCGCTCATACGTAAGAGCTCCTTTCTTTGGAAATTTAACATTTATTGTTATTTCTGTGTAACCGTTCCATCCACCACATGAAAAATCCGGTCAAGCGTCAGCCTGCTGTCCACAAACTCCTCAATACCGGTACAGGTAATCATCGTCTGGACTTCCTCCAGACTTTCCAAAAGATAATTCTGCCTGTTCCTGTCCAATTCAGAAAGTACATCATCCAAAAGAAGAACAGGAGTATCATTTATTTTTTCCTTTACCAAATCTATCTCCGCTAATTTCAAGGACAATGCAAGAGTGCGCTGCTGTCCCTGCGAACCATATTTTCTAAGGTCTGCTTCCTTTTCCAAAAAACAGATATCATCTCTGTGTGGTCCCACACCTGTAGAACATAATTTCAGATCCTTTTCCCTGGATGCCATCAGCTTTTTTTCAAATTCTTCCTTACTAACATCCGGTTCATAAAATATACTAATTTTTTCTTTTCCGCCTGTCAGCCTTTCATTGACCCTGACAACGATTTCACCCAATTCTTCAATAAATTCTTTTCTCCTTTGTATCACCTTTTCTCCATATTCAAGAAGCTTTGTATCCCAGATATCTAAAGTTTCTTTTAACGAGGGCTGAAAGGAAATCTGCTTTAATAACTTATTTCTTTGTTCCAAAACTTTATTATACTCTGTCAAATCATACAAATACATAGAATCCAGCTGACATAATTCCATATTTAAAAACTTTCTTCTTTCCGAAGGACCATTTTTCACAATTCCCAAATCCTCTGGTGAAAAAAACACCACATGGAAAAGACCAAGCACCTCCAAAGAACGTTTCACCGGAATCCCATCAATCGCAATTCCCTTCCCCCTGCCTTTTTTTAAATGCAGGTCAATTCTGTGTGGAACTCCTCTCTTTTCCAGACAAACCTTAATGTGCGCCTCATCCTTCCCAATCCGGATCAATTCCTTATCCTTTGAACCCTTATGCGATTTTGTCATACTGCATAAATAAAGAGCTTCCAAAAGATTTGTTTTTCCCTGTGCATTATCCCCATAGAAAATATTGGTCTTTTCATGAAATTCGACTTTTGTATATTCATAATTTCTAAAATCGCCCACCTCAAGAGAAGCTACATGCATGATTTTCCTCTTTTCTACTCTTTTTTCCAAATAAATTTCAATGATATTCTTATTCCTCTATCACTGTAATTTCCTCTCCATTGAACTTAACCACATCCTGGGGATATATCTTTTTCCCCCTTCTGATTTCTACCTCCCCGTTTACCAGGACCTGTCCGTCTGTAATGACCTGCTTGGCCTCCACACCGGAAGAAACCATGTCAGCCAGCTTCAAAAGCTGTCCCAGTTTTATAAAATCATCCTTAATTCCAACTGCTCTCATATGTGTCCTCCTTAAAATTATATAACATGATGGCTCCATCCTTATACATTAAACTTTGAAATTTACAGGCAGAATCAGGTAAATATAGCTTTCATCATCATTTTTGATAAAACATGGAGCTTTTGGATTGATCATATAGATTTTAATTTCCTCATCATCAATCACCCTTAACGCATCTATTAAAAATCTCGGATTAAAGCCAATTAAAATATCTTTTCCTTCCTTTGTGACTTCTATCTGCTCATTCATGGAACCAGTCTGTGAATTGATGCTGAATGTCATGCTTTCATCTGTGATATCAATAATGACTGGTTTTTTTTCAGATTCCTTGATCAAAAGCGTTGCTCTGTCAATACTCTCCAACATTTCTTTTTTATTGACAAGAATTTTTGTTTCGTAATCACTGGAAATCATTTTCTCAATTTTATAATATTCTCCTTCAATCAGGCGGGACAGGAAAATCGTATTCTCAAATTCAAAAAGAACATGCTTATCCGTAAAGTACATGATGACCTCATCCTCTAACCCGCCATTTAAGATTTTGCTAATCTCCATTAGTGTTTTCCCGGGAATGATCATGCTGACATCGGGATAAGAATTTTTCAACTGTACATTTCTGATAGAAATTCTATGCCCGTCTAATGATACGACCTTTAATACATTTTCTTTGATTTCAAAAAGTTCACCTGTCATAATTTTTGTGTTTTCATTATCCGAAATTGAAAAAATGGTCTGCCGTATAATCTCCCGTAATGTAAACTGTGAAATGGAGATGCTTTCATTTTTAACAATTGGCGGCAAAAATGGAAATTCTTCTGAAGATTTAGCAGCAATATTAAATTTAGATTTTCCATCACTGATATTCATAACATAATTTTCATTCACTTGAATATTAATTTCATCTAATGACATTTTTCTGATAATTTCAAAAAAAAGCTTTGCTTCAACAGCTACAGATCCTTCTTCTTTGATATCTCCTTCAATTATTGTTTCAATTCCAATTTCAAGGTCGTTAGAAATTAATTTGATAATTCCCTCTTTTACCTCAATTACCATACATTCCAATATTGCCATGGTTGTTTTTCCGGGAATTGCTTTTAAAGCAATATTGATTCCATCCAATAATTTTTGTTTGTTGCATACTATGTTCATAACCTGCCTCCAGTTTTCTTCAAAAAAATCAATGTCTGCCAATCTTTTAAATATATATATAATATAATATTTTATCTTCGCCATCTTCTTATGGGCTGTTAGAAAGTGGACAACTTAAAAATTACCTTTATTCTCAACCTTTTTCTATTTTATAACATGTTCAAAGCCATTGTTTTCATGTGCAAACAGAAAAGGTTATTCACAGTTCATTAATGTCTCTTTTTTACTCCATTTTTTCCGGAAATTTCCTTTTCCACTGTTTTTGTTTATATGTGATTTTCTGATTCACAATATTCACATAAACAATACTTTTTATTTTGGATTGATTTTTTTCTTCAATACATCTATGTTTGTCACTGTTTCCGGAATATTTTTATTGATCTGTTCTTCTATAAAGTTGATACTGTGCAGAACAGTCGTATGATCCTTATTTCCAATTTTGTTTCCTATTTCAGCCAGGGAGTTACTGGTCAGGTTCCGGCATAAATACATGCAGATGTGTCTGGCATACACAATATCCCCTTTTCGGGATTTTGAAAGAATATCGTTGATGGGGATATTAAAGTGGTCTGCGACCATTTCAAGAATATAGTCAATCGTAATCTGCCGTTTCAGATTTGGATTGATCTTATCTGCCAGTGCTTCTTTAGCTAAATCCATGGTCACTTCTTTTCCGCAGAGTTTTGCAAAAGAAATGACTTTGTTGATTGCCCCCTGTAATTCCCTGATATTGGAAACAATGTTATCTGCAATATAATCAAGGATTTCATCTTCTATATAAATATGTTCATTCTCTACCTTAGAGCGTAAAATAGCCATTCGTGTTTCGTATGTCGGAGGTTTGACATCTACTGTAATTCCCATTTCAAATCTGGAGCGATAACGTTCATCCAAAGTCGTCATAGTGGATGGATGCTTGTCAGAGGAAATGATGACCTGTTTTTTATTATCCGTCAGATCACTAAAGGTAAAGAAAAATTCCTGCTGTGTAGAATCCTTTCCTATAATGAACTGGATATCATCAATTAAAAGGACATCTACATTTTCCCTGTATTTTTTGCGGAACTCTTTTAAAGGTTCCGAGCTTCCCTTTTTTGAGCCACGAAGTGCTTCAACAATTTCATTTGTAAATGTTTCACTGGTAACATATACGACACGTTTTTCCGGATCATGGTCCAGAATATGGTTAGCAATCGCATGCATCAGGTGTGTTTTTCCAAGTCCGGCACCGCCATAGATAAAAAGCGGGTTGTAGCTTCCTCCCGGTTCCTCTGCAACTTTTAATGAAGCTGCCTGTGCAAAATTGTTATTATCTCCAACGATAATGGTGTCAAATGTGTAATTCGGATTAATGGAGGAATACATTTTCTGCTGGGAGTTGGTTTCTTTTTCTTTATTTAATTCAGAAAGCTCTGATTTTGCCACAAATGTAAGTGTAAAATGTTTTTTTGTAATTGCTTCCACGGAAACAGATAAAAAAGTGGAATATTTTTCTTCTATAAAGGATTTGCTGTTTCCAATTTCGGAATCATCAATCAGGATGGTTAGCTGGTTTTCGTTTGTATCCACTGTATAGATGCTGAGTCTTTTGATAAAGGTCCGGAAAATAACATCCGCAATCTCAAATGTTACACGCATATATTCTAAGATATTGTCCCAATTTTCCAGTATTTTCTCCTCCAATGTAATTCTCCCTTCTGTAGGCATACCGCCTGTCCGTATATTCTAACCTTTTATTAGTTTCATAAATCAATTTTTAATAAAGCCGACAAATAACACATCATACATTCTATTTTATATCAAATATGGCTAAATTACAAGGAACATATTTGGATTTATTTTTTTTTATAAGTAAAGTTCAGCTTTTCAAAAATTATTAAAAATAGATTACTTTTATTTTTTGTGGATATTTTTTGTTGGATTGATTTTTTTGTGGATAAAAGTAGTATTTCACAAAATCCACGCAGGGTGTTCATAATTTTGTTTGTAAATTTTTGTGTAAAATGTGATAAAAAATTGTCTTATTTTATACGAAAACGTGGATAATGTGGATTAAATTGTGGAAAACTCTATTTTGTAAAAAAAACGTAAAAAGTTTTCCACAATTTATAAACAATTTGTGTATAACTTTAGAAGAACATATTTTCTGTCTACTTTTGTAGTATTAGAAAAGTTGTCTATTTCCTTGATTGTTAATAAAAGTAATAATTTTGAATAATTATTTAAAATCATGTGTAAAATGTTTTTTCTATTTTGTCTTTCTTCTTATTATATTGTTTGTTCATTGTTTTTGTTTTGACTTTTCACATTTTTTCTTTTCACAATAAACAGTATTCACCTGTGGAAAATTATGTGACTTATAAGGAAATTTTAATTTTTACTTGACGAAATGCAAAAAGGATACTATAATATGATTTATATGTGACTTTTTTCTTTTTTGATTGTCTGTTTTTTCTATTTTGGACAGGTTTATCGGGGAATAAGTCATATGTGAATTTTTATTTTATTCTTTCAAGGGAGGTGAATGGAAAATGAAGATGACATTTCAGCCAAAAAAGAGACACAGAAAAAAAGTACATGGTTTCAGAAAGAGAATGTTGACATCAAATGGTAGAAAGGTGTTAGCTAGAAGAAGGGCAAAGGGAAGACATAAGTTGTCTGCATAGGTC
>CADBMP010000199.1 GCA_902795775.1 uncultured Lachnospiraceae bacterium
AGCTGCTGATGATCAGTGCAATAAAAATCAATACACAGAATACGATTGCCATACTCATTACAGTGTTCAGCGCAGCCTTTCCCATGGTCTGGCTGATGGATTTGTATTCTTCATATTTGTGGTCCGTCATTTCACCATGCTTGTCATAATTCATGGTAAAGACGACCTTTTTCCCTTTTTCTGTCTGTATGCTGATGGAAACAGAAGCAGAAGATGACGCTAAAGAATATTTGGTGTCTGTAATTTTTTTCATATCACCGTATTTCTTTTTTGCCTTTTCATAATCCTGATAATCATTATAGATTCCAACGATCTGATCGATCTGCTCCGCTGTGCCACCCATTTCCTTGTACTTTACCTGAAATTCCTCTATGGTGCCAAACTGCTGCTCAATCACGTCAATATATTGCGTTTTCTGATCTGCTCTCTGGTCTGCATCCCAAAACTTCGTGACAAATTCTTTTGATTCCTTTACCAGCTTTGACTCTGCCAAATTCGGATTTTCTCTGGTAAGAGAACATCCTGTAAACACAAATGCAAGGCAGAAGACCATGCAGAGCATCCACATTACTCTTTTTTTCATATGCCTCTCCTTACTTAGATTGTTCCATGCTTTTTACCGATTGGATATTCACTTTTTGAAAACAGCATTTCAAAAGCATATAATAACTGCTTTCTGGCAGATTCCGGCTCAATAACGGAATCTACATACCCTCTTGCTGCTGCAGCAGCCGTACTGGTATTCTTTGCAAATTCTGAAGCGGCTGCAGAGATATCTGCACCCTCCTCATCCGCATACATAATATTTGCTGCTGTCTGTGCATCCATCATGCCAATTTCCGCATCCGGGAGAGCAAATACCATGTCCGCACCGATATGTTTTGAATTCATGGTGATATAAGCACTTCCATACGCTTTTCCAACAATCAGGTTTACTTTCGGAACATCTGCCTCTGCAAATGCAGCCGTAAGCTTTGCTGCTGCCCCTGCAACCGTTTTTTCCTCTTCTACGGTAGTCGCAAATCCTTCCACATTTGTGAGCGTCAGGACAGGAATATTGAATGCATCACATTTCTTCACGAAATCTGCAGCCTTAAATGCACCTGCAGTCGTAAGCCTTGCAGCAAACTTTTCCTTCACTTTTCCATTTTCATCATAAATAGCAGTACGGTTCGCCACTGCCCCTACTGTCATTCCATCAAAGCTAAGAAGACCGGTTACCATTTCTTTTGCATATCCGGACTTTAATTCAAAAAAGAAATTGTTATCGCTTAAATCTTCCAATGCAGCGACAGGATCTGCAGTCTCTGCTGCAAAATCCGGAACCATGCGGTTCAGATCATCCAGACATTCCTCTAATCCGCCGGTATCATTATTATTCTGCGGAAGAACAGAAACAAGATCCCTCATCTGAGCAAAAAGCTCTGCTTCCCCTTCCACCACTACATCCACATTTGATGCTGTTTTCTGAAACTCTGCAGATGCGGTATCATTTTTCTCCACATAATTTCCATCCAGTGTATTTGGTGCGTTTACAAACAGTCTTCCATTTCCTGCTTCCATGAAAGTAAAATCACTCATAGCAGCAAGTACGGCAACACCTCCGCCACAGTCACCCAAAATACCGGTAATCTGTGGAACTACACCGGATGCCTTTGCCTTGATCTGATAGATTTTACCAAAACCAGCCAGTGCATCGGTTCCTTCTTGTAAGCGCATTCCTGCACAATCCAAAAAGCCTACCACCGGAGTCCCGGTCTTTACTGCCAGCTTATAGATGTGTGCAATCTTCTTTGCATGCATCTCGCCAATGGTGCCGCCAAGCACCCCTGCGTCCTGACTATATACATAGACAGGGTTGTTTCCAACCAGACCATATCCTGTGATGACTCCATCTGATGGTGCTGATTTTTCCTGCATGTTAAAATCAGTGTTTCTTTTTGTAATGCCTGCACCAATTTCAACAAAACTGTTCTCATCAACAAAAGAGAGTATTCTGTCCCTTGCTGATAAAGCTTCTTTGTTACTCATTTTCAGACCTCCATATTTCTAATATTTCACAAAAGTGCAAAAAACACTTTTATGATATAAAAAACAAGTTTCCACCAATCTAAATTTTATCTCTTTTGGGAGAAAATAGCAACAGTTTTTTTTAATCAATTTTTACGCAGCGTGAAAGGAAACATAAAACACCCTTTTATGTTGTTTTGGCAGTTCAAATGGAGTATAATACATCTATCATGATTTCGGAGGTATTAAGTATATGAAAGAACAAGAGAATAAAAAAATCATCACCTTTGGGGAGACCATGCTCCGGCTTTCTCCAAAGGGCTATAAAAGATTCCGCCAGGCAGACCAG
>CADBMP010000200.1 GCA_902795775.1 uncultured Lachnospiraceae bacterium
GATCATGGAGCTGGCAGCAGCCATGTGGAAAAAAATCGGGGTGCGCTGTCATATCAGGACAATAAAAAAAGAAAAATTCATGGAGCTTAGGAAAAACGGAAAGATCGTCTGCTATACTGCAAGGTTTTCCGTGGATTATAACGACCCGGATGCCATAATTTACCTGTTTTACGGCACACCTGACATGACAAAAAACCGCAGCCTCTGCTATTCAAACGAAGATATCATGGCAAGGGTTTATGATGCCTGCTGTATCGTGGATGAGCCCCGGAGGCTAAAAGAATACCGGTATCTGGAAAAGAAAATAGTACAGGAGGACTGTGCGTGGATACCGCTTTTTTCCAATGAACATTATTTTGTTGTAAGTGACAGGGTAAAGAATTTTAAGGTTTTCTGGAATGGGTGGACCAATACCAGGTATCATGATGTTGTAATCGAAGACAAGGACTAATATATCGGCAAAATGAAAAGGGTTTTGTCGTTTGCTGTAATAATCCGGACGGAATGATATCTGACAAAAATCCATATAGAAAAGAATTTGGGAAGATATCATAAGTCCGGTTAATGAAAAACCTCGACGATTACTAAATAAGGAGAATAATAATGCATTCAATACGGACAAGGATTACATCGCTGACGCTTGCAGCGGTACTGATAAGTGTCATATCATTTGGATTCATTGGTTTATATTTTGTCACGATAGAAAGCAACCGCACATCAGAGCAGACGTTAAATCTGGTGTGTGAAAACAGAAAGGATGCCCTGGATGAATACTTGAACAGCATAGAACAGTCTGTAGGCATGATATCCAGGTATTCCAGGGAGATGCTGGATAGTGTTGCATTGACAGAGGGCGGTGTGCTGGGGGCTTCCGGAAATGAAGCTGCAGGGATGTCCGGCCGCAGCGGTGAGCAGCGCAGCAGGCTGGATGGGTATTTTGATGAGCACCTGGCTTTTATAGAGGAGGCTTTTAAAAGTGTTGCCAACAGGACAAATGGTGCTGCGGCTTATTATTACCGCATCAACCCGGAGATTACGGGTGAGGAAAAGGGATTTTTCTATGCGAAAAAGGGAACCTCTGATTTCATGAAGGCAGAGCTTACCGACATAACAAAATATGACAAAAGTGATACTGAACATGTGGGCTGGTATTTTATTCCGATAGAGCAGGGAAGGCCCAGCTGGGTGGGACCGTATTACAGCGATATCATGGAGGATACCGTTATATCCTATGTTATTCCGGTATATAAAGCCGGGACATTTATAGGTGTTCTGGGGATGGATATAAAATATGATACGCTGGCAGCCCAGATACAGCAGCCTTCCGCTTTTAAAACAGGTTATTTTGTGCTTACGGATGCGAATGGGGATATTCTTTATCACCCCGAATATGAGATGGGAACCAGACTTGCGGATGCATTTCCGCAACTGACTTATGTAACTGAGGATATGGGGCAGGGAAATTCATCGGAACAGCTGATACACTACAATAAGAACGGTTCAAAATGGCAGTTTACTTTTACTACCCTGGATAATGGGATGAAGCTTGCAGCTATTGTGCAGGAATCTGAAATCAATTCTGCACAGCACCGTCTTGCAAATGTATTTCTGGTGACAGGTCTGGTCATTATCATATGCTTTATATTTATCACTTCAGCACTGGCGAAACATATGACAGATCCGATGGTAAGGCTGACGTCTGCGGCAAAGAGGCTGGCTGACGGCGATTATAATGTCAGGCTTGATTATGAGGGCAATGATGAGGCAGGGGTCCTGACAGGTACATTCCGCTTTATGCGTGACCGGATAAAACAGCAGATCAATGACTTAAATGGGCAGCTGGATGAACTGCATCGTCTTCAGGAGGCGCTTAGTGATGCCCTTTCCGAGGCCGAGGAGGCGAACAAGGCAAAGACGGCATTTTTGTCCAATATGAGCCATGAGATACGCACTCCAATGAATGCTATTATTGGTCTCGATGAACTGGCACTGCGTGATGATGCTTTGAGTGGTCAGACGCGGGGGTATCTTGAAAAGATAGGGGGCAGTGCCAAACATCTGCTGGATCTCATAAACGGAGTTCTTGATATGAGCCGTATCGAGTCGGGACACATGGTGCTGCGCAGGGAGGAATTCTCATTTTCTGCAATGCTTGAACAGATCAATACCATGGTATCATCCCAGTGCAGTGAAAAAGGCCTCAGCTTTGAGTGCCGTGTCCTGAGCAGGGTAGATGACTTCTATATCGGCGATGATATAAAGCTGAAAGAAGTGCTTATAAATATTCTGTCTAATGCCATCAAGTTTACGGATGCGCCGGGAAGCGTAGGGTTTACCATTGAACGGACTGCTGTGACGGAAGAACATTCCACGCTGCGTTTTTGTGTCAAGGATACCGGTATTGGCATGGATGAGGATTATATTCCTAAGATTTTTGATTCATTCTCCCAGGAAGATTCCAGCAGAAAGAATAAGTACGGCAGTACAGGACTCGGCATGGCCATTACAAAAAATGTGGTCGAGATGATGAACGGAAGCATAGAGGTATCATCACAAAAGGGTGTCGGAACGGAATTTAAGGTGATGGTAACACTTAGAAACAGTGAGAAGAAGGACAGTGCGCATGAGAATGCCGTTGATCCTAAAACCTTAAAGGTTCTGGTGGTGGATGATGATGCAATAGATGTGGAACGGACCCGTGTCGTGCTTGATGATGTGGGAATAATGACTGATGTAAGCACCGATGGTCCGGGGGCCCTTGACATGCTTAAGGTTGTCCATACCAAGCAGGAACCGTATAATCTTGTTCTGCTGGATTGGAAGATGCCCGAAATGGATGGTCTTCAGGTGGCGGAGAAGATCCGTGAGCTTTACAGTAATGAGACCACGGTGGTTATCATGACGGCATATAACTGGGATGACATACAAGAGGCAGCCAGAAAGGCAGGCATCGACGGTTTCCTGGCCAAGCCGGTTTTTGCGGCAAATGTCATTGAGGAATTTGAACGTATCGCGCGCAGGAATCATGTAGGCGTATTTCAGGAGATAAAGCTGGCACCTCTTGCAGGAAGGCGTGTGCTTCTTGCTGAAGATACGGAAATCAATGCTGAGCTCATGATGGAGGTGCTTTCCATGGAGGACATAAATACCGATCATGCCGAAAATGGCAGGGTGGCCGTTGAAATGTTTGAAAAAAGTGATTTGGGAACATATTCTGCTATCCTCATGGATGTCCGCATGCCTGAGATGGACGGATTGGAGGCTGCAGAGGTAATCAGGGCAATGGAACGGGAAGATGCCAAACGCATACCTATCATAGCACTGACGGCAAATGCTTTTGATGAAGATGTCCAGCGTTCCATGCAGGCAGGAATGAGTGCGCACTTAAGCAAGCCGGTGGATTTGGATCTGCTGTTTTCCACGCTCGGAAAGCTTATCTATGAAGCGGAGACGGAAACCGGCCATACGGTACCATAAGGCTGCGTTTCACACGCTCGTGTTCGTGTAACGCCATAAGTTTCAATGGATTGGTTGTCGCTGCGCATATATGGATACATTTAGGAGAAAATGATATAATAGTTTCGTGCTTTGCAAAGCCATTATGTCCCCAAAAACATGGGCATTTTTATGATATTACAGCTAAAAAAGCAGGGCTTTTTGCGGGAACAGGAGAAAAATATACTAAATATTTGGAGGATATGCTGACCAGTCGGACAGGAGATGAGAAATGGCAAGAGTATTTATCGTATGTGGAAAAATATGCTGTGGCAAGTCTTCTTATGCAGAAGTTTTGAGAAAGACGCACAAGGCAGTGGTTCTTTCTGTGGATGAAATTACGCTCGCTTTGTTTGGGCAGGATGCCGGGGAAAAGCTGGATGAATATGTAGCCCGGACAGAGGAGTATCTTTATCAGAAGTCTTTGGATATCCTTTCCTGCGGGATTGATGTGATTCTGGACTGGGGCTTCTGGACAAGGAAGGAAAGGGAATATGCAAGGGAATTTTATGCTTCTCGTCATATTGAGCATGAATTTCATTATATTAAAATTGATGATGAGGAATGGCGCAGGCGTCTGCAAAAGAGAAACCGGGAGGTGCTGGAGCATCGCCTGACCGCATATTATGTGGATGATGGTCTGGCAGCGAAATTCAAGTCCATTTTTGAAGAACCGGATGATAGTGAACTGACACGTTGATAATCAGACTAACTGTACTGTCTATATCGCCATCTGCTGCGTTGTCCTCAATCGGCGAAAGGAGAATTTTTATGTATTATGGATATGGGATACCGGGGATGTATTATCATATGGATCCGACGTATGTTTTAGTAATCATTGGAGCCGTAATTTGTATGCTTGCATCGGCGAATGTCAGCAGAACGTTTGCTAAATACAGCAGGATGCGCACAAGGCGCGGGGTGACGGCAGAACAGGCAGCATGGCAGATTTTAAGGGAAGCAGGCATTACAGATGTGAGGGTGGAACGGGTGCGCGGTCATCTGACCGACCATTATGACCCGAGAAGCCAGGTGGTCAGGCTTTCGGACAGCGTGCATGATTCTTCATCTGTGGCGGCCATTGGCGTGGCAGCGCATGAATGCGGCCATGTAATCCAGCATCATACCGGATATCTGCCGATTAAGCTTCGGGGAACCATTCTGCCGGTGGTGAATATCGGTTCTAAACTGGCATTTCCGGTAATCATCTTAGGGGTCATTTTAAGCTCCTTCCACATGGTAAAGATAGGGATTCTCCTGTTCGCACTTACCTTTTTGTTCCAGGTGGTCACACTCCCTGTGGAATTTAATGCGTCCAGACGGGCGCTGCAGATTTTGGACAGGAGCGGGATGCTGTATAAGGAGGAGCTTGGCGGGGCAAGAAGGGTTTTGACCGCCGCCGCCATGACGTACATTACGGCAGCAGTTTCCACGCTGCTTCAGCTGGTAAGGCTGGTGCTTTTGTTCGGGAGGCGTTCGGATTGAATCGTTCGTATTACAGATAAAGAACGGATTGCTGCCTGTCATGGAGAAAATTGCGATTATGTGTCATTCTTTCTTTCCTGCTTTTGCTTGTGCTTGGTCTGCCGGGCTCTGCTGTTTTTTATGTGTTTTGGACGAACCTTCATCCGCATTGTGCATATCAGGGCTGCGAAAAGGAGAGAAGTCCGGAAAGTGATTACTATTGCGAAGATCACAGGTTTTTGGAGGAATATCAGGGAATCAGCCCGGGGACGCAGCAATCTTCCAATAAAAGTA
>CADBMP010000201.1 GCA_902795775.1 uncultured Lachnospiraceae bacterium
CTCATTGCCTTAAAATGTACCTGACGGCCTGCATCTGACATATCCAGTAAGAATTCTTTTGCAAAAGAACCATCCTGTATATCAGAAAGGATCTTCTTCATGGCCTTTTTGGTATCTTCCGTAATAATCTTTGGTCCGGTAATATAATCACCATATTCTGCTGTATTTGAGATGGAATATCTCATTCCTGCAAAACCACTCTGGTAAATCAGATCCACAATCAGCTTCATTTCATGTATACACTCAAAATATGCATTTCTTGGATCATATCCTGCTTCGCAAAGTGTTTCAAAACCTGCCTGCATCAATGCACATACACCACCACAAAGCACAGCCTGCTCACCAAAAAGGTCTGTTTCTGTCTCTGTACGGTATGTTGTTTCCAAAAGTCCTGCGCGCGCACCACCAATTCCTAATCCATATGCCTTTGCAAGCTCCCATGCATTTCCTGTAGCATCCTGCTCTACTGCGATCAGGCAAGGCGTACCCTTTCCTGCCTGATACTCAGAACGAACCGTATGACCCGGTGCCTTTGGTGCAATCATTGTTACATCTACATTTGCAGGAGGCTTGATGCATCCAAAATGAATGTTGAAACCATGAGCGAACATTAACATATTTCCTTCTTCCAGATTCGGCTCAATATCATTTTTATACATATCAGCCTGTTTCTCATCATTGATCAAAATCATGATGATATCTGCTCTCTTTGCAGCCTCTGCAGCGGTGAACACTTCAAAGCCCTGCTCCTCTGCCCTTTTCCATGATCTGCTTCCCTCATAAAGACCAATGATCACATTGCAGCCGGAATCTTTAAGATTCAGGGCATGCGCATGTCCCTGGCTGCCATATCCTATGATAGCGATCGTCTTTCCCTTTAAAAGGTCTAAGTTACAATCTTCCTGATAAAAAATCCTTGCATCTGCCATTTTTCCAATTCCTCCTAATATAGAAAATATTTTTTAATCGATCAGGAGACAAATACCTAACTCCTGTTCGTTGCGCGCCCCGTGCCCGGCTGTGCCGGTATATTTCATTTCATGGAGCTGTGCATAACACAGAATAAATGCGGTAAATGCAGCCCGCCATCCTGTGCGGCCTCATACTGACGTACAGAACCTCTGCTGCCAGTAAAAAAATATATGGAAAGCGGTTGATTCCGGCAGCTTCATTCATCATGCATCTGCCGATATGGAACCCGCCTTTCTATCCTTCTAAATCCATGTCAGACTCATCAAACATATCTTCTGCGCCCCTGCTCAAACCGGTAAGCCCGGTCCTTACCATTTCCAAAATTTCATATCCATCTAACAATGCGACAAAAGCATTCATCTTGTTCTGATTTCCTGTCAGCTCGATCATCATGGTCTTCAAGCCTACATCCACAATCTTTGCCCGAAAAATATCTGCAATGGCAACAATTTCTGATCTTTTTTCCGGTGTAACTGCCACTGTGATCAGAATCAGCTCCCTGCAGACTCTTTTTCCATGCTGCAGAACCTTAACAGAACGTACATCCTCCAATTTCACAAGCTGGTGCTCAATCTGGTCTAACACCCTGTCATCCCCGCGCACTACCACTGTCATTCTGGAATACGCCGGATTTTCTGTTTCTCCCACCGTCAGGCTGTCAATGTTATAACCCCTGCGGCTGAAAAGACCGGAAATCCTTCCCAGAACACCGGCTGTATTATCGACTAATATTGATAAAATTCTCTCTTTCATGACCATCCCCACTTTATAACCGGACAATTCAGCACATGTCCACAGGCTCGCCATCCGGCCTTCCGGGAAAATCATGTGCCTTTTCTGTCTTTGTATTAAAAAACACTAAATTTTATTTTATCAATCTGTTTTTTATTTGTCAAGACCGCACTTATTCCATTAAATAAAAAAATACGTTTTGACACTCTCCCCTCTGTTTGCTATACTATTTTTGTACTAATATATCGTTTTTTAATTAACCGGACCTATGAATCCCTGACTAAAATCCTGCATATATGGATTTTGGGCTAAGATATATTCAGCCCGGATTGTTAAAAAACGATATACTGGAAAGTCTTATTTTCTGCAGCGTAACAGAGCGGACAGAACCCGCTTTGTTATATATCAAAAAAGCTTAGAGGAGGAAACAACATGAAAAAACTAATACGAAACAGCCTGCTCTGCTCCACATTTGTTCTTGCAGGTTTTTTTTTAAATCACCCACAGCAGAATCTGGCCGCCACAAGGATCAATGTGACAGAGGATGATCAATTTCCAGTAGATGGAACCGATACAGAACAGGATTATACGAATCTGC
>CADBMP010000202.1 GCA_902795775.1 uncultured Lachnospiraceae bacterium
GAAAAGAGTCATGCTGGGGGATAGGCTCTTTGGACGTGCCAAACAGATGGAATTCATAGTCTTTGATAACACATCGAGAGAAAATGAGCTTAGAGAGAAAAACTGGGATAGGAACATTCAGAAGGTTTATGAGATGGGGAAAGGATTATTTTGAGATTGTTTCTTCCTGTGTTTGTGTGATCATACCGAATCTGACAAGGAATGTGAGACCATATGCTTTTTTCGAGCCGGATGCGGTAAAGACCTACGCAGAGCGATTTGCCGAGATGCAGACAGATGAAGTATATCCTCCGCAGGAGATGCAGATAGCGGACAGACCGATGATGACGATATAATCGCATAGTATCGTGTTATAAGGCGTCGTGTCAGAACGACGCCTTTATCTGTTTCAGAAATCTTTCCGCAATAGGGGTGAATGTCTGATGCTTGTTCCAAATAAGGTATTCCTTGGACTCCAGCCTTGGCGATAGTGGTACAAATACAAGACCGATTTCTTCGGAGCAGTTCACGAGACGGTCAAAGGACAGCATGATACCAAGCCCTTCCTTGACGAATACGGACGCATTATAGGCAAGACGATACGAGCCTTCAAGATGAAGATTAGAATAATGCTCCCCTGCCCAATTTTTTATTTCCTTTTCCCAGCTTTGTTCAGAGCACAAGAGTGGCTGACCGATAAGGTCGGTTACCCGGATGCTCTTTTTCTTTACAAGGGGATGGTCTTTCGGCATGATCACTCCCCATCTGTCGGCTTCCGGAAATGTAATGTACTCATATTTCTCAGTATTAGGCATTTCACAGATCACGGCAAAATCAAGCAGCCCTTTATCGAGCTTTTCCGTGACCTGTTCTCTGTCACCGCTGGTGATATGGTAGGTGAAATTCGGATAGCGCTGTTTTAAAGTATGGATTTCCCTGGCAAGATAT
The DNA here is from genome assembly GCA_902795775.1 of uncultured Lachnospiraceae bacterium. Lineage (GTDB taxonomy): Bacteria > Bacillota > Clostridia > Lachnospirales > Lachnospiraceae > Butyribacter. The sequence continues at coordinate 928 of CADBMP010000202.1, forward strand.
TTGATGACAAACGACTCTGCCAGCCCGAAATAGATGTCACCACCGGTGATGTCATCGAGGGATATGAATTCCGATTCGATCCGGTCTGCCATAGCGACAAGATCCGTGGCACGGTCACGGAGCAGCATTCCTTCGTCCGTCAGCTTTATGGAGAAGCTCTTGCGGGTGAAAAGATTTTTTCCAAGCTCATCCTCTAACGCCCTGAGAGTCTTTGAAAGCGTAGGCTGAGTAACGTGCAGAAACTCGGCTGCGTGTGACATATTTTCTTCTCTGGCAACAGCAAGAAAGTAACGTAAGTGTTTGATTTCCATAGCTTGTCTCCTATCTGCAGTGCACTCGAAAATGCTTCGCATTTCCTCGTTCTTTAAGCATTCGCCGATTACGGTTACGCATGATTATGTGCTTTCGTAAGCAAGCTTCCGACGCACAAATCATTCATAACCGGCACTGCTCATTGCTATATGATATGCCAAATACGAATATCATGATATTCATATTATTCATTAGCGAAGAACTTGTCAAGGGTGTATACTTACCTTGTCAAAAAGAATTGGCAGGATTAAAGGTGGCAGCTATGGAGATGAATATCGAGCGGATCACGGATGCGTTGAAAGAGGCGGGATGTACGTCATGCGAGATTGATGTGGCAAAGAAGTTGTTTGAAACGGAACAGACGGACGAGATGATCCGGCATTTTAAGAAATGCAGATGCACACTCGTGGACGAGATGCACGAAAGCCAGCGCAGGGTAGACCGTATGGATTTTCTGATCTGGAAAACAGAGAAAAGCATCAGGTCAGCGCAATAATACGAGGAGGCAGATTTGAGACAGAAAATCGCAGGAAAGCAATTTGATGAAGAAAGGGCATTATACAATATAAAAAATGCTGACATAGCAGATACAGCATTCGCAGGACCGGCGGATGGGGAATCCGCACTAAAGGAGGCAAGGGATATTTCCCTTACGGATTGTTCCTTTTCCCTTCGTTATCCTCTGTGGCATACGAAAGGATTTCGAATGGAACGAACATCTATGAACGAGCTTACAAGGGCTGCAATCTGGTACTCAGAGGACGGAGAAATCATTGGCTCAGAGCTCGGAGGAATCAAAGCGTTAAGAGAATGCAGGAATATCCGTATCGCCGACAGTAAGGTGGTGTCGCCGGAATTTGGATGGAACACCCATAATGTAACAGTAGATGATACGGAAATCGCATCGGAATACGCATTCTTAAACAGCAGTGACCTGACACTTACAGGCGTGGATTTTTCCGGCAAATATTCATTCCAATATGTGGAAAATATGACCATCGAAGACAGTATTTTGGATACAAAAGATGCTTTCTGGCACAGCAGGAATGTGACGGTAAAAAATTCCACGATCAAGGGAGAGTATCTGGCTTGGTATTCGGAGGGACTTGCATTGATCAACTGCCGGATTATCGGCACACAGCCGCTTTGTTACTGCAAAAACTTGAAATTGATTGATTGTACGATGGAAGACTGCGATTTCTCATTTGAATATTCGGATGTAGAGGCAACGGTGAACGGCAGGATCGATTCGGTTAAGAATCCCAGGTCCGGCAAGATTATATGTGATGAAGCAGGTGAAATAATTATGCAGGATGCGGTGATTCCTTGCAACGGTAAGGTTGTGATTCGTAAGGATTGCATCTGCAAATTCAGAATCAATAAAGCCAAAGGAGGAAAAGCCGTATGAGAAAATGGACTATAGCGGTAGCAGGGTTATTGTTCGTTATGCTGACGAGTGTAATCATCACAAAGCAAAACGTATGGGCATCACCCTATATCAGCGAAAAAACGGTCATGATGAAGACCGGACAGTCCCATACGTTAAAGCTTAAGAATGGAAAGAAAGTAACATGGTCATCTTCCGATAAAAAGGTTGCCACGGTCTCGAAGAAAGGGAAGGTTAAGGCAAAGAAAGCAGGCCGGACAACAATAACAGCCAAGGTC
>CADBMP010000203.1 GCA_902795775.1 uncultured Lachnospiraceae bacterium
ATTTAATATCGAATCGAACTGACATTCGGTTTTATTAAGATTTTACCGAAGGTCTATTAAAGTTACCCTTTTTTCCAAAAAACACATAAAAATCTTTTTCAAAAAGTTCTTGACATATTACCAGAATGCTTCGGGCGGGGTTGCCCGGCAATTCATTGATGGTGGTGTCAGGTGAGGTGTGTATTTATGATTATAGAACAGATGTTCTGCTTTTGCAAGAGGAAAATTTTGGGAAGGCTGCAGGGGCGTATTTTGATGCAGATGGAAGGAATGACGGAACCTTTAACATTCATTTTGGAAATCTGGATGCTATGATGTGCCGGCGAAGGCGAAGGACGGGGCGTGGCTGGAGGGCGCAGAAGAAGTCTATGATTTACTGGATCGACCTTACCAACTACGGCATCGCCGTTGACGGCCTGATGGTCGTGTTGCTTGGTCTGCTCATGAGCATTTTCAGCCGCTATCAGGAGAAGTGGGACAGAAGGTTCTTTGTCATTCTGTTCTCTTTTTTGATTTCCTATGTCAGTTCCGACCTGCTCAGCCAGATCTCGCTTGTCCTGCTCGGCCCATCAGCCGCACCGCTCAGCCGGATTGCCATCTTCGGCGAATCACTTTTATCTTCCTTGCTCATGCCGATGCTGACGGTCTATCTGATCCACTGCACCGGGGAGGACTGGCACAGGAACATGCTCCTTACCATTGTGGGCGTGCTGTGGCTGGGTTATTTTGTGCTGCTGATTGTGACACAGTTCACGACTGTCATCTACACGGTCACGCCGGACAATGTCTATCGGCGTGGAGCAGGGTATCCCGTGCTGCTGATAGCACCGGTCCTGCTGATGCTGCTGAACCTGCTGGCACTCTGGCGCAGACGAACAAAGCTCACCAGACAGCAGACGCTGGCATTTGCGCTGTATCTGCTGATCCCGATGGACTGCATGATTGTGCAGATGCTCTCCTATGGCCTGCTGATGATCGTCATCGGGAGCTGTGTTGCCGCATTCTGTATGTTTCTCTTTATCCTCCGCGACCAGCAGGAGCACTATGCCGCACAGCAGGAGGAGAACGCCAGACAGAAGGCAAGCATCATGGTGCTGCAGATGCGACCGCACTTCATCTACAATACCCTGATGAGCATTTACAGCCTCTGCAGCCTGAATCCGCAGAAGGCCAAGCAGGTCACGATGGATTTCACCGACTATCTCCGCAGGAATTTTAATGCCGTCGCCAACGGGAACACCATCCCATTTTCCGCCGAACTGGAGCATACCCGCACCTACCTCGCTGTGGAACAGGCACTCCATGAAGAGATGCTCCTTGTGGAGTACGACACGCAGTTCACATGGTTCCGCCTGCCCCCGCTGACACTGCAGCCCATTGCGGAGAACGCCGTCAAGCACGGCATGAATCCGTATGCCGGACCGCTCCGCGTTACGGTCCGGACATACCGCATAGACTCCGCAGGCGTGATCATCGTGGAGGATGACGGGACCGGGTTCGGGACGGCGGAGATGAACGAATCCCATATGACCCTGACGAACATCCGGCAGCGGCTGGAGTTGATGTGTGGGGGAAGGCTTGAGATAACGCCACGGGACGGGGGTGGGACTGTGGTCACGGTGACGATTCCACTACGGAACGCATAACTTCCTAAATCCTTTTCAAGCCCCTCTTGTTCTCATACATGTTCCAGAGAGTGACTGGTGCCAGTTGAGGGTTATTTTGAGAAGGCTGGACTGTTACGATGATTCTGCACAACAGGTCCTTCCTTTATAATGATATCTTTTGGAATGTTTTTATTGGTCGCTGCAAGGGCAGGGGTGCAAATCGTCCCAGTCTTATTATGGGAAAAGACGAAGAACTGGAATCACTGGTTTTTGATTTCTTGAAAAGATTGGAACGTGGACAGTAACGGTAAAAGGAAATGGGGAGAAACGCTTTTTAGCAGTATGGAATGACGGGGAATATGCATATTCTCTTTCGGATCAGAGCGGAATGGATGAAAAAATATTGACAGGGCTTGTTTCGGAAATCATTAAGGAGTATTATTGATAATAAAAGGATGAAAGGGAGAATTATATGAATATTCAGACAAAGTATGCAGCGGGGACGAACCCGGAAAAAAGTGAACGGGAAAGGAAGAATGCCAGGCGGTCAAGGAAGATTGCCGCACAGGGAATGGTGCTTTTGGAAAATGACGGCACGCTTCCTCTGCGGGAGACAGGGAAAAAGCTTGCCCTGTTCGGGAATGGTGCCAGACATACCATCAAAGGCGGGACAGGCTCTGGTGATGTGAATGTGAGGGAGCAGGTGTCTATTGAGCAGGGGCTTTTGAATGCCGGTTTTGTCATTACGACAGGGGAATGGTTAGAACGTTATGACAGGGAGATAGAAAAAGCACAGGAGGCGTACCGCCGTCCGGTTTTAGACAAAATAGAAAACGGTGATGCGATGGCAGTCATGGAGCTTTTTACCAATCCATATAAGGATCCGATGGTGATTCCGGTGACGGAGGAGGATATCGTTTCTTCGGATACGGATACCGCAGTGTATGTGATTTCCAGAAATTCGGGAGAAGGGAAGGACCGGACCCCGGAGGAGGGGGATTATCTTCCTTTTGCGGAGGACAAAAGGATTTTAGAGAAGCTGACCGGGCATTTTAAGAAGGTAATCGTTATACTGAATGTGGGAGGCGTGATGGATGTGTCTTTCTTAAAAGGGCTTTCCGGCATCAGTGCCATCCTTTTGATGAGTCAGGCAGGTGCAGAGGGCGGGAATGCCCTGGCAGATATCCTGACCGGAAAGATGACGCCGTCCGGCCATCTGGCAGCGACATGGGCAGCACGTTATGAAGATTATCCTTCAGCAGAGACGTTCAGCTTTCTGAATGGAAATGTGGATGATGAATATTATACGGAAGGAATCTATGCAGGCTACCGCTATTTTGACAGCTTTGGAATCACACCGGTATATCCGTTCGGATATGGGCTTTCCTATACGGATTTTGGGACAGGCTGTCTGGAAATTTCTGCACAGAAGGACCGGATTACATTAAAGGCAGAGGTGAAAAATACAGGAAAGGAATTTTGCGGAAAAGAGGTTGTACAGGTATATCTTTCCGCACCGGATGGAAAATTAAAAAAGCCGTTTCAGGAGCTTTGTGCATTTGGGAAGACAAAGGTGCTTCTGCCCGGAGAGAGTGAAGAAATGGAGCTTTCCTTTGCTCTTTCTGATTTTGCCTCTTATGATGCGGAGCGTGCCTGCTATATCTTAGAGCCGGGGGAATATCTGATCCGGTTAGGGAACAGCTCCAGGAACAGCCATATCGTCGGGGCAGCGGTTCTTTCGGAAGAAGTTATTGTAAAAAAATTGAAGAACTGCTTAGTGCCGGATGTGGAGATAAAGGAGATTGAACCAAAGGAAAAGGCAGTCCTTTTCCCTGATGAAGAAAAAGAAAAGGAACAGGCAGTAAGGTTAGTGATCTCTGCGGACGAGATACCTGTGGAGACAGTTTCTTATTCTTCCGGGGCTGTGAGCGGGCAGAACGAAGTGGAAGGTGCTGGAGAGCCGTTACAGAAAAAAGAGGATAAAAAACTGGTTACGGCACAGGATGTACTTTCGGGACGTGCTTCCTTAGAGGAAATGGTCATGGAGCTGACGGTGGAGGAGATGGCAGAGATGTGTGTGGGAACCATGCGCATGGCACCGGATGGGACCTCGTTTATCGGGCAGTCCTCTACAGCCTGTCCGCCGGGTGCGGCAGGAGATACCTCCTCTATTCTTTTTAAGAGCCGCGGGGTGAAGAATTTAGCGATGGCGGATGGTCCTGCGGGACTTCGCATCAACCGTTTTTTTGCTGTGGATCAGGACGGGGAACTGGTGCAGGGAGTGGGGGATTCTCCGTTCCCTGGCATGGATATCCTGTACGGAGAGGCCAAAATGGAGGCACCGGAAGGGGCAGAGCTGCATTATCAGTTCACAACGGCAATCCCGATTGGAACGCTTTTGGCACAGACATGGGATGAGGCATTGATTGAGGAGGCAGGAGATCTTGTTGGGGAGGAAATGGAGGAGTTTGCTATTTCCCTCTGGCTGGCACCGGGGATGAATATCCAGAGGAATCCGCTCTGTGGCAGGAATTTTGAGTATTATTCGGAAGACCCGTTTCTTTCCGGAAAATGTGCGGCAGCAGATACGAGGGTCGTGCAGAAACATTCCGGTACCGGTACGACCATCAAGCATTTTGCCTTAAATAATCAGGAGGACAACCGGATGCATGTGTGCGGGCATGTTTCGGAACGGGCGGTTCGTGAGATTTATCTGAAAGGGTTTGAAATTGCGGTAAAGGAATCCCAGCCAATGGCAGTGATGACCTCTTATAATCTTCTGAATGGTATTCATACGGCGAACAGTCATGATCTGGTGACGGACATCCTGCGTGACGAGTGGGGATTTCAGGGAATCGTGATGACGGACTGGGGAACCACCGGTGGGATTGAAATGAACCCGGACATGAAATTCAAATACGGCACATCCTCAGCGGCAGGGTGCATCTGCGCGGGAAATGATTTGATCATGCCGGGGAGCACAGAGGATGTGGAGAATATTATAAAAGCAGTGAATGATGGGGAGCTGCCGTTGGAATGTCTGCGGGGGTGCGTGACGAGGCTTTTGCGGACAATTCTGTATAGGGCGTAGTATGGTGATTAAGATGAGTGGTTTAAGAAAAAATGATTATGGAGAATATATATGGAATATACGGTAAAGCAAGTAACCATAGATGATTATGATGCTATTTATGAATTATGGAATAGTTCAGAGCAAAGCCGCAGGGCATTGAATCCGGTAGATGATACGCGTGAGGGCATAGAGCGTTACTTAAAGAGAAATCCCGGCACTTGCTTTGCTGCCGTAAAAGATGACCGGATTATTGGCGTGATACTGACCGGGCATGATGGCCGTCGCGCCATCATACATCATATGTGCGTGCATCCTGAGTATCGGCGTATGGGCATAGCCGGCCATTTAGTGTCACTGGCAGAAAAAGCCTTGAAAAAAGAGGGCATTGGGAAAATATTCGGATTGGTTTTTAAGGATAATGAGCCTGCGAATGCGTTTTGGGAACAGCAGGGTTATTCGTTAAGAACAAATCTGAATTACCGCAACAAAAGTTTAAATGATGAGATTCCTGCCGGGGAATGAAAACAAGGAGGGAGGGCGGGAGGAAGGAAGCTGCTTATGTGCAAAAAGCAGTGCAGAAATCCGTCCTCCATGCGGTAGAGCCCCCTCTTCCGATGTAAAAATAACGATCTGCTTTTGAAACTTTGAAGTATGTTATGGTGATATGCCCGGATGATGAGCCGGTATTCTTTTGGGGAAATGACACTGGCTCTACTGATGGAAAGACATTAGAAAACAACGGCATTGCTGATGAGAGCATCTTTGGCAGGAACAGCGGCAATGGCAATCTCGATACTTATGCCGTAGACCTCGGAAGTGATGGGGAGTTTGATCTTTATCTTAGGGATAACGACGGAAATACGATAGCCGATGAAATCGTTTATTTTAAGGATGGCGAGAAAGAACCGCTCTTAGTGACACATCCTGAAAAATCCGGCAATATGATCGAGAAGGCACTTGCGGAACCATCAGCGAAGCTTCTTGGAGCAATAGCCGATCTCGCTCAGGGCAAGATTTCTGCTGATGACTTCAAAGCTAACATGAATACTTGGCATGAAGAGACGCGTCAGTCACTTCGTGCCCTGTATGAAGGGTATAAAAAGAGTCAGCAGGACTAAATGTCTTTAGTAAAAATACCGTTATGGCATCAAAAAATTAGCGGTGAGATGAGAGTTTAAGTGAAAGATGTAAAAGCAGGGCACAATCCACCCATGTAGTTTGTGTCCTGCTTTTTTGCATTTTTTGAACAGATATTCAGGGAGGAAAGCTGGAAATGAGGATGAGCAACAATTTGATTATTTTTTGAAAACAAAGAATATTTTTAGTATAAAATCTCTCTATTTACAAAGACTATCTTTAAATGGACAAAAAGCCAGCCGGTCTTTGTATTCATCCGGTTCTGAAAGAGCCGTTTGTTACACGAACACGAATGTGTAAGGTGTAACTTAATTTTGGAAAATAATTGACAATATTTTATGGTACATATATTATTATATCTATAAATAGTATTAAGAGGTAACATTTGTGAATAAGTGGACATTGGAAGTATATGATTTTGGAAAGATAGGCCATGCTAAAATCACAGTTTCTTCGCTTACTATTTTTTTTGAGAAAATAATAGTGGGAAAAGTTATTTGATGACCTTGATTTATGGCTGTCTGACACTTGATTTTTTAGAAGGTTATATGAGATTGCTTCATGACACAATGGAATATAGTCCTGCTTTTGAAAATATGATTGATATAAAAAGAGAAATGTTTTTGCTGTTCCTTGTGGGGATTATGGTTTTGAAGTAGATACTTTTTATCAGACGTTAAAAAGACTTTCAGAGGAAATCGATGAGATAGAGAAGAAGATGGATGGAAATATTGTGCGAGCGGGGGAGCGAATGAAAAAAACGAAAAATAACAGATGGTTAATATTAGAACAGGGTTTCTTATCTTTATTTATAACATTTTCAATGATTGAACTTGCAAATATCGGCGCAGGTATTATCGACGGACTTATTGTTAGTAATTGTCTTGATGCAAATTCTTTGGCTGCTGTTGGTATATCAAGTCCAATGTTCAGTATATCAGGCATCGTAAGCGGATTGTTCGCAACAGGTATGCAGACAATGTGCGCACAAGAGCTTGGCAGAGGAAATCTTAAAAATCTGAACAGGCTGTTTTCAACGGTATTTTATATTACTGCTGTTTTATCGGTTCTTTTTATGGGAGCTGAGCTGATATTCGCTAAGCAGCTTGCATATATTTTTGGTGCAGCAGGAGATGGTGCAGAACTGGCAGAACTGGCATCAGAATATATACGAGGTCTGGCAATAGGTTTTCCTGCACTGGCACTTTCTTATATTGTTTCAGCAGGCTGCCAGCTCGACAGCGGCAGAAAAAGGGTAATGCGTGCTACTTTTATTTATGCGGTATCAAATATCATCTTTGATATCATTGCGGTAGTATTCAGGACAGGAGTATTCGGTATCGGATTGGCAACATCTCTTGGTGCTTATGTAGATCTTGCTTATCTTTTGCTCCATTTTAGAAGCAGTGAAAGGATGCTGCACTTTGCAAAATTCAAGACGAGCTTTAAAGAGATGAAGGAGCTTATGCTGCTTGGAACAGAAAAGGCACTGAAAAGATTAAGTAATGTAATCGCTCCGATCATTGTAAATAAAATGATTATCTTTTACGGCGGAGCCAAAGCAATGACAGCAATGGCAGTCCAGAAAAATATGATTGATTTTGCAGCTTTTATGGCTATAGGGCTTGCTGATGCTACATCGCTTCAGGTCGGAGTGCTTTATGGAGAGAAGGACGATGAAGCAATAAGAGAGATTGGAAATTTCGTACATAGATACTGTGGGAAATTTGTTTGTGCAGTTGCTGTAATGTTCCTGATACTATCTCATCCAATTTCTGCTGTTTATATATCCGACAGAGGCGAATTGTTCAAAATGACAGTTTGGGCAGTATGTCTTACTGGATTATATGCACCGTTTTATACATTTGTTCGCTCAAGAATTTCCTATTTGCAGGCTGTACATAAAACAAAGAATATGCAGGCTGTGATTGTTCTTAGTTCTCTTGTAAATTTGATAATAAGTGCATTTGTGCTTGGCAGGCTGTTTGGTGCATATGGTGTTCTTGCTTCTAATTTCATGTGTGCGGTATTAACGCTTCTGATGATTTGGATGTATTATGCGAAATTAAAGAAAAGAATACTTCCCACTCCTGATGATTATCTTAATTTGCCGCAGGAGCTTCACTGCGCACCCGGAGATATCATTTCTCTTGATATCAGGGACAACGAAGATATTTCTCTTGTAGCAGAACAAATACAGTTGTTTTGCCGTGGTCATAAAATTGATAAGAAAATTGGTATAAAGACAGCCGTTTGTTTTGAAGAACTGGCAGTAAATATTATTCGTTTCGGATTCCCAAAATGCAAGAAGGATCCGAGTATAGATATCAGGCTTGTCTTTTCTCCAAATGAACTTGTAATGCGTCTTAGGGACAATTGTCCTATGTTTGATGTGGAACGGTATATTGCACAGGGACTGGATTCTTCAAAAGATAAAGATGATATTGGGCTCGGACTGAAAATGATAAGTGGTCTTGCAGAAAATATAAGTTATATTCATTCATTGGAAACAAACAATGTGATACTTAGATATCCGTTGGAATAGAATTTTCATCTTGATCATCTTTTGAAAGCAAGAAAATTTTTAGGAACTGTCACA
>CADBMP010000204.1 GCA_902795775.1 uncultured Lachnospiraceae bacterium
AAAAAATTTGTAAATATTTCGATTGTGATTTAGGAGATATTGCAAGTTTTGAAAAAACAGAGGAGATGCGATAAAAAATGATTAGTGGAGATAAAAAGCGTGTTGGACTGATTGTTTCGTATTATTTGTCAAGATGTGATCGCAAAGCTCTAAAAGCATTAGGTTACAAATCTTTTACAGATGCATTTTCAGGAATTGGTGATTTGCTTAATGAGAATCCGAACAACATTAAAAATATGAGGGATGAGTTTGACCCATATTTTGATAATGGACGACGTGGATGGTATCAAAGGGAGCTTCGGGCATCAAGGCAAGAGGTTTTTGATAAATTTGCTGATGTTTCTGACAGGGATCTTGAGGATTTGGTCAAGAAATTGTTGGGAATGGCTGAGGATGGAGTGATTATGGAAAATACAGAATTATTGAAAGATTTAGGAGCTTTAATACGTCAATCAACAATACATTATAACCAGGACTTTGTCTGGCAGGATGTTGAATTGACAACTGAGTTTAAGGAGGCCTACGAAGAGTATCTTGATAAAAACAACTACAGGATTGAGTTTTTTGATGCAACCTCTGTAATTACGACACCGACATCAAAGAATATATTTGTGCCTAATCAATGGTTTGTTATTGCATCATATGCTGTTGGTGTATATTCTGAATTACATAAATATAAAAGATATTTTGAACGTATCACTTTAAAGAGAAAAGAGAGGATGGATGCATATGCCAGGAAACTTAGGGATAATGCATCTACGGTAGATAAGGTTGCATTTATTGATGCTGGAAGACAAGTGATTTTGATAGAGCAATCTGATAAGGAGATTGCAGAAAGAGCCGCAAAGAGATTATGGAGGTTTGCTACTGATTATTCATGGTGGTCTGGACAAAAAACGGTTGATCGTGGAGATTTTTATTTATCAGTTGTATTGAACATGTTAAATCTCGTTAATGCAAGTCAGGGATATGTAGGAGATATTGTAAATGCGTATGGATCGGATAGTCACTTGATGTTACTTACGAAGGATCTGGGAGTTTTTACAAAGAATATGGAAGGGGACACATACGATATCCCCATTCATTCTGAAACAACGGAAAAGGAGATAAATGATAGCAAAGAAGCAGTAGCAGCTACAACAGGACCTCACAGAATTAAAATCTCAGCAAATAGTATAAGAAAGTTGGGAGGAAAATAGATGCAGGGAAATTGGCTGATTCAAGACCATCATATTGCTCTGTTGGTGGGAAATGAAATGCTACATCCATGTGCCAATGAGTTATATAGTATGATGAGTGGGACAGACAAAGATTTTATAGAGGGAATCGAGTGTGAAGATATAAAAAAGTCTTTCCCTGAAATGAAATTTTCTAAGATTGGTTCTGATATTAGATGCAGACTTAGAAATAAGGGCAATGAAATTTGGTTGGATTTATTTTGTGAGAGAAAAGGAATTGAGATACCTGTAGATGTTATACAGGGGCAGATTATTGATCAATGTGTAACGGAGTGTGAATGGTTCTATGTAACAGGAAGCACTGAAGAAATAGAAAAATTATTGTCTGATGCTGAAATAGCGAAGTGTGGAAAAATAACTGTTTCGCAGTATGTTGAATTGGTTCGCAATATTGAAGAATTGATTTCCGGAACAATTATTAATGATGTTGAGACCAGTCTCCTTGATAAGCCGATAGATGAAAAAAGCGATATGCCAAGAGGTGTTCAGGCTACACTTTATAAATATCAAAAAGTCGGATTTCTATGGATGAGGTATATGTTAGAAGAAAATAATGGCTGCATTCTTGGCGATGAGATGGGATTAGGTAAGACGTTACAGGTTATTACACTGATGCAGGATTATAAGAATAATTATAAAGTACCAATGCTTGTAGTCGCACCTGTCTCCTTATTACAAAACTGGAAAAGAGAATGTGAAAAGTTTGCTCCGTCATTGAATGTTTTCATTCATCATGGAGCAAAAAGAACTGGGAGATATAAAGAACTCGAAAACTATGATGTTATAATAATTTCATATAATACGGCAGTTAGTGATACATCGTTACTTTCGATGATTAAATGGAAACTGGTGGTGTTAGATGAAGCACAAAATATAAAGAATCCTGATAGTGAGAGGACAAAATATGTCAAGAAAATACCAAGAGATAACTGTATTGCGGTTTCTGGTACACCATTTGAAAATCATGTTACCGATATATGGTCTCTTGTAGATTTTGTTATGCCGGGTTTATTAGGGACACAAAGCGAATATAGTGATTATATTTCGGATGATATATATGGGGCAGATAAAATTGAGCCGATTTTAAGTCCGATAATGATAAGAAGGATGGTGTCAGATGTTGCATCTGATTTGCCGGAAAAGATATGTATTTCTCAACCAATAGATATGTCAGAGTATGAATGTATTCGTTATGAAGATTACAGGAGGGAGGCAATTGGGCAGACTGAATCGGCAGGAATAGGAGCATTGCAAAAACTAAGGATGTACTGCACACATCCACAGATATGTGGGGAAGAATTTGGGAAAAACCCAAGTGATTGTTCAGTCAAGTACCAAAGGTTATGTGAAATTTTGTCAGAAATAGTTGCCCGCAAAGAAAAAGTTATACTTTTTACTTCATATCAGAAGATGTTTGATATTTTGAAAAGTGATATCCCGGTGAGGCTTGCTATTCCGGTAATGAAAATAAATGGAAACACTCCTGTTGAAGACAGGCAGGGGATTGTGGATGATTTTAATAGTTATGAAGGAAGTGTTTTGCTTGTATTGAATCCCAGAGCTGCGGGGACAGGTTTGAACATTACAGCGGCGAACCATGTTATTCATTATAATTTGGAATGGAATCCTGCCCTTGAAGATCAGGCTTCTGCAAGGGCATACAGGAGAGGACAAAAAAAGACAGTTTTTGTTTATCGTTTATTTTATCAGAATACGGTTGAGCAGATTGTAAATGAACGTATTGATCGTAAAAGGGAGATGGCTGAGGCTGCAATAGTTGGAACAGATGGAAAGCAGGAGAACAGAGAAGATATTATTACAGCACTGAATATTACACCGGTTAAATAAAGGAGGAATTACATGATTAAGACATCCGTAGATACAAATACTAATCTTTCCCAGGAAATTATTTGTCCACCGGATCCGGAACGGATAGTAGAAGGGTTAAGGGATACAGGATATAACTTTAATACTGCGGTAGCTGATATTATAGATAATTCAATAGCTGCACATGCATCTAAAGTAGACATCCGCATAGATATGGATCCTGCAGGGGAAATAACAGTTTATATTGCAGACAACGGAATCGGAATGGATTATAAAGGTCTTCAAAACGCTATGACTTATGGGTCGAAAGTCAGGGCAGACCTTGGCAGTTTAGGAAAGTTTGGTCTGGGACTAAAAACTGCATCAACTGCTTTTTGCCGTTCTTTATCTGTCATATCACGAGGTGAAGAAGATTCACAGGTACGAAAAGCAGAATGGGATCTTGATTATGTTGCAAGGGTACATGAATGGAAACTTAAAATGCCGGAGGTAGAACCGGATGAGCAGGATTTATTAGAAGCAACAGCAGGAGACGGGACAGGAACGCTTGTAGTATGGAGAAAAGTTGACAGATTATTAAAAAATTATAGTAATAAGGGGAATGCAAGGAATGCACTTAAACGTCGGATAGAGGGACTTCAGTTTCATGTTGCGATGGTTTATCAGAGATTTTTAGATGAAAATGACAGTCGTGCAGATAATGTAAAAATTTCGATAAATGGAATCAATATCGAGGCATGGGATCCTTATGCAAGAAACGAAGAACTTACAGAGCTGCTTGCGGAAGAAAACGTGCCAGTTGAAATGCCTGACGAATCTGTGTCTGAAGTAACTATCAGGGCATATCTGTTGCCTAATAAAGATAGCTTTTCAACTTCCAAAGCTACAAAGGAAGCACGTATTAGTAATGATATGCAGGGGTTTTATGTCTATCGGGAAAACCGCCTTATTCATTATGGAGACTGGTTGGGATTATTTATCAATGAGCCACATGGTTCATTGTTAAGGGTTGAATTTTCATTTGATCATACACTTGATACAGCCTTTAATGTTGATATTAAAAAGTCACGAATTTTGCCGGCAGAGGAGATTCTTGATTACTTAAAAAACTTTATTACTCCGTCCAGACGTGCTGCAGATGAACGGTACAGACGGGGAACTGCTAAAAATGTTGCCAGGCATGCGGAACAAAGAGATGCACATGCTGAATCGAACAGAAACATAGATGAAAAAGCAAAAACAGTAGAGGGAGCAAAGATTACAGTAACGAAAGGTGATGAAGTTCAGATAGAGAATCAGAACGGTACATTCCAGCATAAAATTGCGATAATATCTAATCCAAAACCAGGACAGGTGCGGGTAATCACAAAGCCGGATCTTGAATTTGGTCAATTATGGGAACCTTGTATTGCAGATGGAAAACATGCGGTTCAAATTAATCAAAGTCATCCGTATTATCAAAAAGTATATTCTCCTATCCTGGCACAAAACGTTATGGTAACAGGAATGGATGCTTTGCTCTGGGCTTTGGCGGAAGCGGAGCATAAGACTTATAATGAAGAAGTTAAAGAACAGTATGAGGAAATGAGGGTTGCAGTATCAAGAATATTAAAAACATTAGTTGCTGATTTGCCAGATCCGGAAGAAGAGGATGAAGAGTAATGAAAGACATCACCCAAACGATAAAGCGGGATTTAGAAATGTTTTATGATGTACCATTTGAAGTTAAATTGCAAATGAATTACAACGATCCGATATATTATATTTCTCCTCAAAATGATTTTGGAGAATTATTTGAAATAAAAATTCATTTTAGACAGAGAATAAGAATGATTGTTGAGGTTGAGCCTCAAAAGTTTGCGGCATCAATGATTGAGGAAATCAATAATTCGGATAATAATAAGAGAAATTTGTTTTTAACTTACATAGGACAGATTAAAAAAAGGTGTTCAAAATTTGAAGTCTTTGTGAATCAACGCATGGTCGATATTTCGATTTCTGAAATATGGGATGAGAAATGGAATGATTTTAGAATAAGAGCCACACAAATTATTGAGGAATCTACTGATGAGAAAGAGACAGAGATTATTCTGGAATGGGCAAGATTATTTGTGGGATTGGTTATGTCTCTGCTGGAAATTGAAAAGATTGGAGAACATGGATTTGCTGAGGGGAAAGTTACACAGGTTTTGCAAAATAAATATGAAAGAAATCCGGTAAACAGAGAACTTTGTTTAAGTATAAATGGATACAGGTGTAAGATTTGTGACTTTGATTTTGAAAAGTTTTATGGAAAATTGGGATATCACTTTATCCATGTCCATCATATAGAAATGGTATCATCACACGGCGGTGAATATTATTTAAATCCTGCTAAAGATATGATCCCGGTATGTCCAAATTGTCATGCCATGTTGCACAGGGCAAACCCTCCGCTAAAACCGGGACAACTACAGGAAATAATAGAAATTCAAAAAGAACAGGAGAATGATTATGAGTGATTTAGCTGTAGAAATAAAAAGCAGAAGAGAAGAACTTGGTCTTACTGTTAAAGAAATGGCTGATTCCATAGGATTATCGAAAGACGGCGATAAGGTGTTAAGATTTTGGGAAAGTGGTAATGGAAGACCTGATAAAGTGGTGTTTGGAAAAATAATGACTTTTGCAAATAAGCGTCCTTATGCCAGGAAGATTACCAATCCCAAGTTCAAATTTATCGATCTCTTTGCCGGCATCGGAGGAATAAGGATTCCATTTCAGGAACAAGGCGGGCAATGTGTCTTTACTTCAGAATGGGATCATTTTGCACAGAAAACCTATCAAATGAATTTTGGTGGTGAAATCTTTGGAGATATCACTGAGGTAGATATAGATAAAGATATTCCGAAATTTGATATTCTTTTAGGAGGTTTCCCGTGTCAACCCTTTTCCCAGGCAGGTCTTCATAAAGGATTTTCTGATACGAGGGGGACACTATTTTTTAACATTGAAGAGATAATAGAGAAAAAGCGACCAAAGGCTTTTCTGCTTGAAAATGTGAAGCAGTTAAAAGGTCATGATCATGGGAGAACATATAAAGTTATTGAAGAACATTTAAGAAATTTGAATTATACTGTTACACCAGCCATACTACGTGCCGGAGATTTTGGAGTTCCACAAAACAGAGAGCGGTTGTACATTGTGGGATTTGACAGAGAAGAGTATGATTTGCCGGAGAATTATGTTTTTGAATTTCCGGAACCTCCAAAGACAGCTACAAGGCTTGGCGACATTTTGGAAGAGAATGTAGATCCGAAGTATACTATTAGTGAAAAGTTATATGAAGGTCACAAAAGAAGAAAAGAAGAACACAAGAAAAGGGGAAATGGTTTTGGATTTTCGTTGTTTAATGCGGATTCGGAGTATACGAATACATTAAGTGCAAGATATTATAAAGATGGAAGTGAGATTCTTATTGATCAGGGAGAAAATATGCGTCCCAGAAAACTTACGCCCAGGGAATGTGCAAGACTACAAGGTTTTCCGGAGGACTTTATAATACCTGTTTCAGATACAAGGGCATATAAGCAATTTGGGAATTCGGTTGCGGTTCCTGTTATAAGGGAAATAGCAAAAAATATGTTAAGAACGATGGAAGAATTGGAGAGTAGTAAAAATGCCGGATGTACTTACCAAAGAGCAACGTCATAGAAATATGAGCAATATAAAGTCAAAAAACACAAAAATAGAACTTATTTTGCGTAAAGCACTTTGGAGTCGTGGTATTCGATATAGAAAAAATTATGATGCAATCCCAGGGAAACCGGATATTGCAATTACGAAATATATGATTGCTGTGTTTTGCGATAGTGAGTTTTTTCATGGTAAAGATTGGGGAATATTGGAACAGAGACTTTTAAAGGGAGATAATGGAGCTTTTTGGACAAACAAAATATCAAAAAATATCGCAAGAGATAATGAAGTAAACAAGCAATTATATGTGATGGGATGGAAAGTATTAAGGTTTTGGGGAGAAGATATAAAAAAACATACGGAAGATTGTGTAAAAACGATTGAAGAAGCTATATTTGAAGCAAAAATAAGAGAGGAGTTGTAAGAATGGATTCAACAGGGGCTTTTACAAAAGAAATGAAAGAGTTTTTCAATGCAGATGCGGGCGGATATACATCATTTACTGCGGTGGAGATTCGAAAAGGAACATTTAATGTGAAAAGTGTTATCCGGAATATGCTGATTGAAAGGATTGGGAGAGATAATATCCCTGTTGTTAAAGTTTCAGAAAATCAATCCATAAGATTCAATATTTGTCCAAAAGCAAAAATATATGGAAGAGAACACGTCGATATACCATGTAAATTTTCAAAAAAAGAAAAAGACGAGATGACTATATATTTTAATACAGAATTAA
>CADBMP010000205.1 GCA_902795775.1 uncultured Lachnospiraceae bacterium
CCTTTTGTATTCAGGACAATCTTAGTTGCTTCATCTCCTAACAGCAGTTCGTGATTATCTGCACAGCGGTTCTCAAAGGTATAGGAATATTTTTCTTCCCCAAAAGGATCATAAGTGCAGATAAAAATCACAAAACTCTTTTTCAAATCCGTATAATCCTGTCCTTTTTCAAGGATATTTATGTCCAGCATCCCCTGATAATACCGCATTCTCTTTGGGAGATTCTTCTTCGCAGTGGTCTGGATTTCCACATTATAAACAGCATTTTCATCCCCTTCCACATAGACATCCAGCCTTATGCTTTTGGAGTCATACCGTTGATCGATCACTTTTTGCAGTTCCGGATAAGTGATTTTCTTAATCTTCACCCCCAGGATGATTTCCAGTAATGGTTTGCATTTTTTCGGGTCACGCATGACCGCCCCGAACATAAAGTCATCCGTTATGGTCAATTCTTCGATTGTTTTTGCCATGTCCCTGTCTTTCCTCCTTGCCTTCATTATACAAAAAATCCTCTTATTTTTCAATCTCGTTGTCGATCCTCGTGATATTTCCGAAAATGTCCGTTCCGAGTTTCACCCGATGCTCCATTTTGCCCTGCAGGGTGATGGAAAATTCCGAAGCGTAAGAGGAACAGGGTATTCATGATACGGAAGACAGACTTTTAAAAGATTATTGCATATGTTTAGATGATTGGAAAGGTACGGACTATGAAGCGTTTACTAAAAAACGATATATTAGTACCGTTGCGTGAGAATACTAAGCGCAAGCGGACCAATTGTTTTCGGGATATCCGGGGAAAGCTGAACGGTTACGTGTAAAATGTTAATGCTTGTTGATTTTATAAAAAGGAAATGCTATAATCGCATTTGTAGTATGAATTAAAGGAGGGGATTTTTATGCGTTTTGGAAAAAATAAGCTTTTGGGATTTTTTAAGAAAGGAATGTGTCTGGGATTGTCACTTTTTATGGCATTTTCAGTTTGTCCGGGAGTATATACGGAGACAGAAGCAAAGTCTGCGGGCTCAAAAATACTTTCAGAGGATGACGAAGATGACGGGGATGATTTCTCCGATGATGAGAAGGATGATGAGGATAACGATGAGAAAATAGAGGAGGATGAATATGATTCCTCTGATGATGACCATGGTGATGATACAGAGGATCTGTACAGTCCATCCGTAACATCTGCAAAAAATGTGAAAAAGACAATCAAACTGGAGTGGCAGTCTTTATACGAAGCAGAAAGCTATGAGATAGAATGTGCACTGAATCGTAATTTCACAAAATCAAAGCAAACAAAAAGCACCCAAAAAACGACATGTACGTTTTCCGGTCTGAAATCAGGAAAGACATATTATCTTAGAGTGAGAGGGAAAAAGGGAAAGACAAATGGAAGATGGAGCGAAACAACAGAGGTTTTTGTTTTAGGCAATGCAAAATCCGTTAAAATTACCACAGGGAAGAACCTGGCAAGCTTGCAGGAGGCTCTGGATAAAGCTCTGGAAAATCCGGGCATAAAATATAATATCACCGTTCCGAAGGGGAAATATACGGTAGAACGTTCCTTACATATATACAGTAATACGACTTTGAATTTAAAAGGGGTTACTCTGGTAAGAAAAACACTGGAAGGAGCCATGCTGCTGTTTGGTACCGGAAACGGTGGGAAATATTCCATGGGGAAAAACATTGCCGTTAAGGGCGGGACATTAGATGGAGGCACCGGTTCTAATAAATCGGATATCTGCTGTTTTTCTCATATTCAGAATATTACTTTTGAGGGAATCACGTTTAAGTATATGCCAAAGAAAAAGCTTCGTCCGGGCATGAAGAATACGCATATGATTGAATTTGGCGGTTCAAAAAATGTAAAGATCCGGAAATGTAAATTTTTTAACAACAAGAATTGTTTAGAAAACAATGAAGCGGTTCAGTTAGAATCCATGTATGCGGCACAGGCAGGAACTACGTCTGCTTATTTTGGAAAACGTGACGGAACACAGTGCAGTAATGTTGCCATAGAAAAGTGTTACTTTTCCGGCTTTTCATATGGCTGTGGAAGCAATCATCTGAATGCAAAGGATCATTTTAAAAATATGAAATTTATTGGTAATACTTTTGTAAATGCAAAAAAATATGCCATCTGCCTTTTTGGTTATCGTAAAGTACTGATTAAAGGAAATAAATTAAAAAATTCCGGAAGTTTGGTACAGAACCAGAATTCTACCGGAGTGAAGGTTTCAAAGTAATTATTATACATTTATTATTTCTTCAAAATTATATTATTATTCCACGCATTATTATAAAAAAATCCGTTACTGCCATATTGGCCGATTTCGTATGGACATGGTGTGAAGTATGCACAATACTGTTTGACGAATGAAATAAGATATGTTACAATAAATTCAATAAATTTGTCCCAAAAAAACTATAAAGGAGGGTCATTATGTTTGAACAGTATCAATTACCATACGAAAGTAATGCATTAGAGCCGGTGCTGGATGCATTGACGGTGGAGACACACCATGGAAAGCATCATGCCACATATACGGCAACACTGAACACATTGGCAGAAAAAGCGGGCGTGGCAGATAAGGATATTGTGGAGCTTTTGGCAAATCTGGATGATATTTCAGATGAGACGCTGCGCACAGGAATCCGGAACAATGGCGGTGGGTTCTATAACCATAACCTGTATTTTTCCACGCTTTCGCCGGATGGAAGCAGGGAGCCTGTGGGAGAGTTAAAGGCGAAGATAGAAGAAACCTTTGGGAGCTTTGAGAAATTTAAGGAAGAAATCAGTGCGCTCGCTCTGGGACAGTTCGGTTCCGGCTGGGCATGGCTTTCTGCAGATAAGGATGGAAACCTGTATCTGTCAAAGAGCGCGAATCAGGATAATCCAATCAGCCTAAAGACAGGGCATACGCCGATTTTCACGATTGATGTGTGGGAGCATGCGTATTATCTGAAATATAAGAATCTTCGTGCAAAATATGTGGAGGAGCTGTTTCAGATTGTGGACTGGGATGCCGTAGGGAAAAAATATGAGGCTGCTAAAGCATAAATATAAGTTCGGAAAAAATACGGATTGAGAATTAAACATTTAACGCCTGTCCTGATTTGATATGACATCAGGCACTGGTGAGAAAAAATATTGATCAGGAATCATAACATTTGAAACCATCTAAAAAGTAATGGAAATCTGCTTTTGGGTGGTTTTCATTTTTTTAGAAAATTGCTGTTTTTGCAATTTTCCTATGATGAACGTGAAACGTTCATTTTTTTAAGAATACCGGGGACAGATGAAAAGTAATTCTGTACTTTTTTTTAAAAGTCAGTTATAATGACAGGGTCAAAGTAATACAGGTGCACAAAATAATGGCGGGCTGTGCAGGCTGCATGGCTTCTGATAAGAGGTGCGGAATGTTTAAAAGATATTTTGTAAGAACAAGAGAATTAAAGCCGGGGATGCGCATGGATCAGGCAATCGTGGACAGGATGGACCGTGTGCTCATTGCAAAGTATGCGATTCTTGACGAGTTTATGATAGAGTCGCTTAAAAATATGAATCTGGGCGGGGTGTATATCAGCGAAGGTGAGATTCCTGTTATAGATGTAACGAAAGAAGAACCGACTTCTGCGATTGCGAAAAATAACATCAGCAAATATCACGAAGATGACCGCGCCCGCGTGCAGCTTTCGGAAAGCGTGAAAAAGCGAATTTCCGAGGGTGTGCAGTATTTGTATAACAATCCTTCCGCACCGGAATTTACCCAGACTTCCAGCCGGATTACCAATGATTTAATGAAAGCAATTACGGATAATCAGGCGGTGGCAGTAGATATCAGCGCATTAAGGGCGAGTGATGAATATACCTTTAAGCACAGCGTGGACGTGGCGACCATGTCCATGATCATTGCAAAAAAGATGGGCTATCCAAGGGATCAGATTTACGAAATCGGGATTTCCGGGCTTTTGCATGATATGGGGAAGTCAAAGATTCCTCTGGAGGTGTTAAATAAGCCCGGAAGGCTTACCGACGAGGAATTTGAGGTCATGAAGACGCACGCACTTTTGGGCTACCGCATTTTACAGGAAAAGAAAGAAATTTCAGATGAAATCAGGTACGGGGTCCTGCAGCACCATGAAAAGATGAACGGAAAGGGCTATCCGTTAGGCGTGACGGCGGATAAGATCCATAAATTTGCAAAGATTATGTCTGTGGCGGATGTGTATGATGCACTGGTGACGGAACGTCCGTATAAAAAGGCATTCAGCCAGAGGACAGCGGTGGAGATGATTATGTCCATGACGGAGGAGCTTGACATAAATGCAATGAAGGCATTTTTGGCGAGTGTGATTTTATATCCGGTGGATACGGTGGTGGAGCTTAGCAATGGGGAGCGCGCATGGGTCGTAAAGAATAACCCGACGACGGCGTTAAGGCCTGTGGTGGTCGGGACGGAGAGCGGAAATGTCTATGATCTGGGGAATGATATAAAGTGCGCAAATCTGGTGATTTTATAGATATTTACAGTTTCGGAGGTTGATTATGGATAAAAGAGAACGTGAACGGGCTTTATTTGAATCAATCAGGGTAGACCACGGGATTCCGACGATTCCTTCTAAAGTGATTGATGAGCGGGCAAAAAAACAATGGTTGGAAAATCATGATAGGATTCCTACACTGGAAGAAATTGACCGGGTGATTGAGGAGGTGCGAAGTGGAAGATAGGGATTTCATTATTATTGCCTTTGCTGTAATAGATACGAATGTTGTGGTATCCAGTATGTTAGGAAATAAAAGGTCTGCTACAAAAGACATTTTTGAATATATAGAACATGGAAATATTATTCCATTGTATGATAAAAGAATATTAGATGAATATGAGGAGGTACTTAGTCGGTTTTTTACGGAGGATATTACCTCTGACAAAATTTCTGATATAGTGAATCATGGGTACTTAGTTACAGATATTGAAGAAACAAGAGAATATTTTGCAGAAAAGACAGATATCCCTTTTTTCGAGGTAAAGGAATCTTCTAAAGAATTGGATTCTTATTTAATTACAGGAAATCCAAAGCATTATCCTGAAAATTCCACAAGAACAGCGGCATTTGTGATTGATGTAATGAAATATCTGAATGGATTTGTGTTAAAGGACAAAGAAAAATATTTAGAAGATATTAAAGAATTAATCAATAATCTGGATTGTAAGAAATATGTAAAGAGAGGACGTACTTTTTAAAATAGAGGGAGAAGTTATGTTTAAGACTGATGGACTATTTTTCGAATTAAGAAAATAGTCTTTTTTTTCGACGAAAATTTTTCCCAGATTGTTTTTATAGTGAGGGGGAAAAAAGGATATTGTTCAGGTATGGATTTTTGGCAGATATCATTTCATCCAGATTATAAAAAATTGATATACTTGTACAATATCGGACTTGTGGCACAAGGAGGTTTTAAAGGCATGGACAGGAAAGGCGCAGAGGAAAGGGACGCTTTGTTTCGTGAGATTTATGATTTATATGCGGATTCTGTTTACAGGCTTTGCATTTCGTATATGAAAAATGGGCCGGATGCGGAGGATGTGATGCAGGAGACTTTTTTGAAATTTTATCAGAGAGAATCTTTGATACAGCCGAAGGAGGAAGCGAAGGCATGGCTTTTCGTGACTGCAGCGAACGGGTGTAAAAATCTTTTGAAGCACTGGTGGAGAAAGCGGGAGGATATCGAAGATTACTCGGAACTTATCGGAAAAGAAGATGAGAAAAAGGTGGAGTTTTTCAGTCTTTTAATGGAACTGCCGGTGAAGTACCGGGTGGTGGTCTATCTCTATTATTACGAAGGGTATAACAGCAGGCAGATTTCTGAAATGATGAAGAAACCGGAATCGACGGTGCGGACGCATTTAAAAAAAGCAAAAGAAATCCTAAGAAAAAATTTTTAAGAAAAGAGTGGTAATTTTATGCGGTCGTTTACATAAAAAATGAAAATTTGTCATTGGCGTAGAAAACGGAAAAAGGAGGCTTGTGATATGAGAAAGAAACCTGAGTTGGAACGGGAGATAACAAATCGTGTGAAGGAGACTTACGGAGGACTTCAACTTTCTTTAGAAAAAAAGGAAGCATGTTTTGAAAAAATCATGGAGCGGGCAGCGCAGGAACATTCTGGAGAAAGGTTCCAGAAAGAAAAGGAGGATTCTATGAGAAAATTTTTAAAGGCAGCTGTGGTGGCAGCATGTATTTTAGCAGGCAGTGGGAGTGTATATGCGGCAGTACATCTGCTGCGTCCGGCTGAAGTGGCAAAGGAGATGAAAAAACCGGAATTGGCGGAACAGTTTTCAAAAATTTCCAGAAATGTGGTGACCCAGGAAAATGAGAAATATCTGGTGAGCTATTTAGGTGAGGTGAGCGGAAAAAATCTGACAGAGCAGACTGGAGAAGATGTCGATAAAGAGAAAACATATTTTGTACTGGCAGTGGAAAAGAAGGGAGGGAAGATGACGTATGACGATACGATTGTCGCTACTCCGTTCATCAAAGGTTTTGCGCCATGGCTTTTGAATATTTATACGATGAATGGCGGTGCAGAAAGCGTGGTGAAGGATAATGTGAGGTATTACATTTTTGAGGCAGGAAATATTGAAATTTTTGCAGACCGGGGCGTGTATTTAGGGGTCTGTGAGGATGCACCGGGTTCCGAGGAATATTCCTTTGATGAAAAGACTGGGGAAATTTCCAAAAATCCATCCTATGCAAAAGGGTTAAATATGCTTTTCAAGCTGGAACTGGATAAGAAGAAAGCAGACCCGGAAAAAGCAGCGGCATATTTAAAAGAGCTTGGCATAGATATTTCCGGAGATTCGGATGGAGATATGATTTTTTCCATGAATAAAGGACAGGACGGCGAAAATGAAACGATGAATTTTAACGGAAAGGCATATCAGGATGAGAAAGAAAATCCTGCATATCAGTGGGATAATTATTTTACCGTTCTTCCGAATCATCTAAAAAAGGAGTTTATCAGGCACTTTGCGACACTGGTTCCTGAATCAGTTCAAACGATAAAAAAGAATCAGGATGGGGAATTTGCCTATTCTGTGAAAGAGGGGGATTCGCTTACGACAGCTGTACAGTCTGCAGAAGGATGGCAGACCGGAGAAATCAATATGTGTGCTGCACAATTTAACGACGAGCCGCTTCATTTAGAAACAACGGTGTTAAATGAAGATGGGACATTGACAGCCGCACAGTACAAATTAGAAGAAAAAGCATTAAAGAAGTATTTGGTTACACCGGAAAAACGGGTGACAAAAGCGTATTTGGAATTTGGAAAGCTATACGGAGAAGGTCTGATGGATTATATTCATGAAAAAGGCAGTATCATCTCCGGTTCAGAAAAAACGGCAGCGGCAGATAAAAAGGGAGAATATGAGTACTCTGTAAAAATGAGCAAGGATTGTTTTAGAAATGTGGCATACCGAAAGTCCTTTTTTGAGGGATTTGAGAAGGGAGAAGAGTATTTAGAGGGGGCAGCAGGCGAATATGAAGATGGATATGTGGTAACGACGTATCAGCAGAATGAGGATGATACGGTCACGTTCCGAGCGTATTTGCTGAAGGAAAAATTTATGGAAACGGTGAAGTAGGCTGCAGGTCGGCATGGACGATATGGTGGCTGGAAGGAAAATGCATTTTCAAAATTATATTGCATAAATCAAAATATCAGGTTATACTAAAATTGATTTATGGATAGGGGAAGGGGGTTCAGAATACATGTGCAAAATAATGGAAGATTATGCAAATGAAGTATATGAACAGCATATGGATGAAAAAGAAGCAGGTGGCATTGGCATAAGATAGGATGCATATTTTAGTATGGAATGCAGAGCCTTGCAGTTTTGGCGGAACAGGTGGTTATCAACAATAAGCAGGATATCGCCATGTTCCGTCGTTATTATTAGAGAAGCTTTCTTTTGATTGACAAGAAGGGCTTTAAATTGTTACAATATAACAACTATGGTTTGGTGAAAAATTTTTGAGGAGAGTTATACCTTAAGGTGGGCTGCGTTCTGCCGGAAGTGTTTTAACAACTTTCAAAATATATCAAAGGAGAATGAAAATGAAAGAATTACTGTTAGGGAATACGGCGTTTGCCAGAGGTCTTTACGATGCAGGCTGTGCTGGGGTTTCAAGCTATCCCGGCACGCCGAGTACGGAAGTGACGGAGGAGGCTGCAAAATATGATGAAATCTACTGTGAGTGGGCTCCAAATGAAAAGGTGGCAATGGAGGTGGCTTTTGGTGCCTGTCTTGCCGGAAAGAGAAGTTTTTGCGGAATGAAACATGTGGGGCTTAACGTGGCAGCAGACCCGCTCTACACCTGTTCTTACACCGGAGTCAATGCAGGAATGGTCATCTGCGTGGCAGATGATGCGGGGATGCATTCCTCCCAGAACGAGCAGGATTCCAGACATCATGCCATTGCATCAAAAGTCCCGATGTTAGAGCCGTCTGATTCAAACGAGGCCTGTCAGTTCGTGAAAAAAGCATATGAGCTTTCTGAAGAATACGATACACCGGTCATTGTAAAAATGTGCACGCGCGTGGCACATTCCCAGAGCCTTGTGGAAATTTCCGAAAGGGCAGAGCTTAAAGAAAAACCATATGAAAAGAACATCGCAAAATATGTCATGATGCCGGGAAATGCCATCCGCCGCCATCCGTTCGTGGAGGAGAGGATGAGAAAGCTTGCCGAATATGCAGAAACCTGTGAATTCAACCGGGTGGAGATGGGAGATACAAAGCTTGGAATCATCACATCTTCCACAAGCTATCAGTATGCAAAGGAAGTATTCGGAGAAAACGCATCCATTTTGAAATTAGGCATGGTGAATCCACTTCCGAAAAAGCTGATTTTAGACTTCGCAGAAAAAGTGGAGCGACTGGTCATCATAGAAGAATTAGACCCGATTATTGAAAACCACTGTAAGCAGTTAGGTCTTACGGTGGAGGGAAAAGATCTGCTTCCAATGGAAGGGGAATATTCCCAGAATCTTCTGGCAGAAAAATTAGGTGTAGAGCTTCCAAAGTGGAAATCACTGGATGAGAATATACCGGTGCGTCCGCCGGTGATGTGTGCAGGATGTCCGCACAGGGGACTTTTCTACACATTGTCTAAAAATAAATGTACGGTGCTTGGCGATATCGGCTGTTATACGCTCGGTGCAGTGGCACCGCTTAGTGCCATGGAAATGACGCTCTGCATGGGGGCATCTGTCAGTGCAATTCATGGATTTAATAAAGCATTGGGCACCCAGGCAGAAGGAAAGACCGTTGCTGTGATTGGCGATTCCACCTTTATGCACTCCGGCATGACAGGGCTTGCAAACATCGCTTATAACCAGAGCAATTCCACTGTCATTATTCTTGATAATTCCATTACTGGCATGACGGGGCATCAGCAGAACCCGACCACCGGATATAATATCAAGGGGGATCCGGCAGGAAAGATTGACCTGGAAAGTCTTTGTAAGGCAATGGGATTTGAACGTGTGACGGTCATTGACCCGTATAATCTGGAGGAATGTGACCGCGTCATCAAGGAGGAACTTTCTGTGGAGGAGCCTTCTGTAATTATCAGCAGGCGTCCGTGTGCGCTCTTAAAGTATGTAAAGCATAATCCGCCGTTTTCTGTGGACCGCGAAAAGTGCGTGGGCTGTAAGGCATGTATGAAGCTTGGCTGTCCTGCCATCAGCATAAAAGAAGGCAAGGCGATGATTGATAATACGCTTTGTGTGGGCTGCGGGGTATGTAAGCAGCTTTGCAAATTTGATGCATTGAAGGAATAAGAGTTGGAAGTGGAAATGATGTCAATGTCTGCAAGGAAAATTTTGAACCTCAATACTAGCACAGGGATTTGATCATGTTAAAATTGTGGAGTGCATAGAAGCGATTGAGGAAGGAAAGAAATGGACGGGGAGGATAAAATAAATATGACAAAGAATATTATGATTGTCGGAGTGGGCGGTCAGGGCTCTCTTTTAGCGAGCAAGCTTTTGGGGCATCTGCTCGTGACAGAAGGATATGATGTAAAGGTTTCAGAAGTACATGGAATGAGCCAGCGCGGAGGAAGCGTGGTGACGTATGTGCGGTTCGGGGAAAAGGTGTATTCGCCTGTGATTGATAAGGGCGAGGCAGATTTCATTGTTTCCTTTGAACTTTTGGAGGCAGCAAGGTATGTGGAATATCTTCGCGAGGGTGGAAAAATCGTGGTGAATACGCAGACCATAGACCCAATGCCTGTTATTACCGGGGCGATGGAATATCCGGAGAATCTGGTGGAAAAAATGGAGAACAAAGGACTTCAGGTGGATGCGATGGATTGTCTTTCATTAGCAGAAGAAGCAGGTTCTGCGAAAGCGGTGAACATAGTGCTGATGGGAAGATTGTCAAAATATTTTGATGATATCATTCCGGTGGAAAAATGGAAGAAAGCGATTACGGAGTGCGTTCCTAAGAAGTTTGAGGAATTGAACCAGAAAGCATTTTTACTGGGAAGGGAATCATAAGCAGATCTTTTGTATGTGAAA
>CADBMP010000206.1 GCA_902795775.1 uncultured Lachnospiraceae bacterium
CTCAACATAAATACTGCTGGAAAACTGGCTTGCCACCTGTACTAATACAGCCACCGGCCTTGCCTCCAGATTATTCTGAATCTGAATTTTAATTTTTTTTGTAACCATGTTACTTAGTCCTCCTTCTTGAAAAGAAACGGTCTTAAAAATTGAAGCTGCCCCCAAAATCAAACTGGGTTCCGGCTGTTTCTTAACGCCTCCGCAATTTTACTGATTTTCCTCAATCGGTGATTGACTCCTGATTTGCTGATGGGAACAGAAAGCATCTCCCCCAGCTCCTGCAGTGAGCAGTCAGGATACTCCAGACGAAGCTCTGCAATCTCACGAAGACCATCTGCCAGCCCGCTAAACCCCTTATTACATTCAATATACTTGATATCTTCTATCTGTTTTGCTGCCGCAGTTACCGTTTTATGAATATTCGCCGTCTCACAGTTCACCTGACGGTTCACAGAATTTCTCACTTCTTTTAAAATACGGATATTTTCAAACTCCATAAGTGCCACATGTGCTTCAATGATATTCAGGAAATCCACAATCTGTGAACCTTCCTTCATATAAATTACATGATACCTTTTTCTTCTGGTAAGCTTTGCAGCCAGACCGAAACTTTCAAGAAGTGCCAGAATTTCTTCTGCATAACTCTCCTGCAGCACCGGAATTTCCACATGATATGCTTTTTCCGGATTCGTAATGGAACCTGCGACCAAAAAACTCCCCCGAAGAAAGGCTCTTTTACAACACGTATTCTGCACCAGTCTCTGATGTACCTTTATGGAATCTCCCCACAGATTTCCCTGTTCATCAGCCATTTTTACCGCTTTTAATACAAGAAATGCATCTGCTTCCCTTATTACATTTAACGAATAACTGTATCCCCCGCTTCGATTGCTGTGACTTGCCACAACAACCTCAGCCTGTATCTGAAATACTTTCTTTAATAAGATATCGGATTTTTTTGCAACTGTCAAGTTCTCTGTATAAATTAAAAGGAAAATTTTTCCATTTGCCCTCCTGCAGATTTTCCCGCAAAGATTAAAAATTGCCGCAAACTCCGCAATCTGACAGTGCCTTCCCGCTCCAAGCTGCGCTCCGGCTTCTTCCTTCACTTTTTTTGAAAATGACATTCCATCCCCCCATGACTGCCTTGCAGCCTGTTATTTTTCTATATCCCTGTGCTCCACCTTCAGGCTGTATGGCAGCTTTTCCATATTCTTTCCCAAAGTCCTTGCAACAGAAACAGAGCGATGCTTTCCACCGGTACATCCAATGCTGATGACGAGCTGATTTTTTCCTTCAATGATATAATTTGGAATCAGAAACTGAATCATCTGAAAAAGCTGTTTTGAAAAAATTGCAGCCGCTTCCGTATTCATGACATAATCATAAACCTCACTGTCATTTCCCGTCTTATGCTTTAATTCCTTAATATAAAATGGATTCGGCAAAAAACGGACATCAAAAACAAGATCAGAATCAGAAGGAATTCCATACTTGAACCCAAAAGAAAGTATCGTCACGAAAAAATTTTCGTATTCCCCTTTCTCAAGAAAAATTTTGTCAATTTCCTTCTTCAGATCCCGAATCAGCATATGACTGGTATCTAAAATATAATCTGCCTTTTTTTTAATATCTGCCAATTCCGCACGTTCTGAAAGGATTGCCTGATCCACGCGTCCCTGCAATGCCAGCGGGTGGTTTCTTCTGGTTTCCTTATAACGCTTGATCAACACCTGGTCATCTGCCTCCAGAAACAAAATTTCATAATGATATCCCGATTCCTTCATTTCATTTAAAATATCAGAAAGCTCGGACAGCCCCTCCAGATTCCTGATATCAATGCCAAGTGCCACTCCTTCAATATCCCTTCCCTCACTCATAAACGCTTTTGTAAGCTTTGGAATCATGCGGACCGGCAGATTATCAATACACAAATATCCAATATCCTCCAACATCCTGAGAACGGAGCTCCTCCCCGCCCCGGACATTCCTGAAATAATTACAAACCGTACCATATTTTCCCTCATCTTTTTTCGTACACATCTGTCACCCGGCAGCTTTTTTGACCGTTTAAAAACATCCGGAGTTTTTAACGAAACATGATTCAATCCAATATTTTTACTTCTGTTTCTAAGGATACTCCAAATTTTTCTTTTACACTCTCCTGAACATGACGGATGACATCCATTGCCTGGGCAAAAGTCCCGTTTCCCACATTGACCACAAAACCGGCATGTTTTTCTGAAACCATCACATCTCCCACACGCCAGCCCTTTAACCCGGCATCCTCTATGAGCTTTCCGGCAAACAACCCTTCCGGCCGTTTAAAGGTGCTGCCTGCACTTCCAAACTCCAACGGCTGCTTTTCCCTGCGTTTTTCATTCAGCTCTTTCATTTTCTGCCGGATTTCCTCTGTTTGCCCATTGCAAAAGCCAAACAGCGCAAGCAGCACAATCATATTTTCTTTCTGTACCCTGCTGCTGCGGTATCCAAGCCCTAACTGGCTCTTTGTCAGGAATCTTCGTTCTCCCTGTTCATTAAGGACCACAGCTCCCAAAATACAATCTGCAATCTCTCCACCATATGCACCTGCATTCATTGCCACAGCTCCGCCCAGAGACCCCGGAATGCCTGATGCAAATTCAAATCCGGCGAGCCCGGCATTTGCAATTCCATTTGCAAATGCAGAAAGCATAAGTCCTCCGCCTGCCAGAACTAAACGTTTTCCTGAATTTTCTTCTGTATCCATGGAATCCGGCGTTTCCCCCGTCAGCAGCATTTTAACATCATCTTCCCTGCAGAGATTTCCTAAAATTTCCAGTCCTTCTTCCCTGGAAACTTCCCTGTAATCCTGCAGTCCAAAGCCTGTTTTCTGATTGTTTCTCTCCTCTTTTTTATGTGTAGAAATAATCACTCCGTCAAATCCGGCATCAGCCACCAAAAGGTTGCTCCCGTTTCCCATGACGAAATACCGCTCCTTATGCCTTTTCACACAAGAAAGCACCTGTTCCATTTCCTCCACATCAGCCGGCGTCACAAAAAGCTTCGCCGTACCTCCGATTCGGAACGTGGTATGCCCGGACAAAGGCTCCTCCTTTTTCACATTGTCCTCACCGGTAATCGTTACTAATTCTTCATAAATACCCAAAAGTTTCTCCCTTCCGTTACATCCGTTTCACACCTTCCCGCCCATATAACAGGAAACACCTTCTATAATGTGTGAAGTGCAACGCTGCAATTACAAACTCTCAATAAACCGCAGGAACGCCTGCTCTCCTGCCTCATCATTTTTATAGACCCCGGCGTGCTCTAATACCTTCTTGAACACGATTCCGATTTCCTTCTGTAAGATTTCATCCACATTGCTTTCTGTAATGGAATCATAATTTCCTTTAAATTCATCAACCCAGTCCGCATGTTTCAAAAGTTCTTCATCACTCCGGATATCTTTTCCGGAAACCAGAAATTCGCCTAACCGTTTCATTTCCTCCTTCAGTCTTGCCGGAAGCACCGCAAGCCCCATCACTTCAATCAGGCCAATATTCTCCTTCTTGATATGATGCAATTCTGCGTGAGGATGATACACTCCCAGTGGATGCTCCTCTGTTGTGATGTTATTTCTGAGCACCAGGTCAATTTCAAATTTTCCATCCCGCATTCTGGCAATCGGTGTAATGGTATTATGCGGCTCACCGTCTGTTTTCGCAAAAATGAATGCAGCCTCATCGGTATATCCTCTCCAGTGATTTAAAATATGCGCTGCTGCTTTCACTAAAAGCTCTGCATCTTCATGACGGATACGGATAACAGACATTGGCCAGTTCACGATTCCCGCCTCTAATTTTTCAAATCCTTTGATTGTAATTTTCTTTTTCACAGCCGCCCGCTCCATGGCAAATTCATAGTGACCGCCCTGAAAATGCTCATGTGCCAGAATGGAACCGCCCACAATCGGCAGGTCTGCGTTTGAGCCGATGAAATAATGAGGAAACTGCCTGACAAAATCCAGAATTTTCCGAAACGCCGGTTCATCAATCTTCATCGGGGTATGTACCGTATTGAACAAAATACAATGCTCTGTATAATAAACATATGGCGAAAACTGGAGTCCCCACGCCTCTCCCGCAATGGTAACAGGAATGATCCGGTGGTTCTGGCGCGCCGGATGATTTAACCGTCCTGCATATCCTTCATTTTCCCTGCAGAGCAGACATTTTGGATACGAACTCTGTTTCGCATTTTTTGCTGCCGCAATCGCCTTTGGATCCTTTTCCGGCTTGGAAAGATTGATGGTGACATCAAGCGTTCCATACTCTGTATCTGCCGTCCATTTCATATCTTTCTTAATCCGGTATCTCCTGATGTAATCCGTATCCTGGCTGAATTTGTAATAAAAATCCGTTGCCTCCTTCGGCGACTTCCGGTACAATTCCTGAAATTTGGCTGTCACGACACTTGGTGCAGGCACCAGAAGCCCCATAATCTTCGTATCGAACAAATCCCGGTATGTAGTGCTGTTTTCTTTTATCAGCCCCTGTTCATAAGCGTAATCTGACATGCCGGAAAGGATATCCTCAAGCTCCATTCCGGTCACATTGCCATCTTCCTTAAAATCCTCTAACCCAAGTGCCTCTAAAATCCTGTTCGTGGTAAAGACCACATCCTCCTTTTTTACAAGCCCTGCCTTCTCCCCATAAGACACAAGCTCCCTTACGAATACATAAATATCTGCCATAATACCTTCCTCCATAAATATATGATTTTACAGGCAGAAAATTCTGCCTGTAATATTCCCCAAATACATATTCTGCAAAAACTCTTAAAACA
>CADBMP010000207.1 GCA_902795775.1 uncultured Lachnospiraceae bacterium
GGGCTTATTTTTCCCTTCTGCACCTGAACATAAAAAAAGCCTTTTTTTATCATCCGCTCTGGTGGCTTCCGCCTTTTGTCCCTTTTGTGTGGCTGCTTTACCGGAAAAAGAGTATTTCCCATAAAACCTATCAGGCTTTTTTCCTGTTTGTCATCATCATTTTTTTTGGTACATATTTTATCCGCCTTCTTTTTTTTAAAAGCCATGTAGTCCGTTTTTCACCGGAACAGGGATTATTTTTCCATTTATTTATGAACCTTCTGCATAAATAAAACATGCGGGCGTTTACATAAAAAATCTGCCAAAAATCCATATGCAAAAGATTTTTGGCAGACTTCATAAGTCTCTCACTTTTTTACTCCACCGGTGGTGCTACTTTGTTGATTTCGCTCTGAATCAGGCAATATGTAACAATAGAAAGACCAAAAATACTCAAAATCAGATAAAGGATTCCAGTATTAGAAGATATCTCTCCTCTGCCCTGCTTAATCGTATCCACCTTTTCTCCCACCTTATACGCCCAGTAAAAGCCGTAAATTCCACAGGTGATGATGGTGAACAGAAGCACCATTCCTCCGGAAGTATCCTCTACACCGGCAATCTCATTGATTTCATCCGCAATTCTTACCAGCCAGTATAAAGCATAGATACCACATGTAATAATGGAAAAAATAATGCATAATACAATTTTTCTGTTTTTAGGCATTTTCCTTCCCTCCTAAATAAATTTATTCAGAACAAACAGCAGAAAACGTTTCCAAAAAGAAACGGCTCCATACTGTTTCCCTGTTCAAGATATTATAATGCATAAAAAAGATGTTGTCAAATGCCGATTTATGACATTTAGTCGAGGTCATTAAAAACCGGTATATTAGTATTACAGTTTTATGCCCGGTGTTCCGGTTTTATGCCGAAGAAATAACAAAAACTGGACTTTTTCTTAAAAATATGCTACACTTAGGGACGTTTCATCACGAAAATACGTGATTTTACCAGAAATATTATAATATCTTTTAAAATAACCTTGAGCATATTAAATGGAGGGAAATATGGCTGACCAGACACTCATCAATGAAATTAAAAAACGCAGGACATTTGCAATCATCTCACATCCGGATGCCGGAAAAACCACATTGACGGAAAAATTCCTGTTATATGGAGGTGCCATCAATACAGCAGGCTCCGTTAAGGGAAAAGCGAATTCCAAATTTGCTGTTTCTGACTGGATGGAAATTGAAAAGGAACGTGGAATTTCTGTTACATCCTCTGTACTTCAGTTTAATTATGATGATTTTTGTATCAATATCCTGGATACTCCGGGACATCAGGACTTTTCCGAAGATACTTACCGTACCCTGATGGCTGCAGATTCCGCTGTCATGGTCATTGATGCTTCAAAAGGCGTGGAGGCACAGACCATCAAGCTTTTTAAAGTATGTGTCATGCGCCATATCCCGATTTTTACCTTTATCAATAAGATGGACCGGGAGGCAAAGGACTCCTTTGAGCTTTTAGATGATATTGAAACGGTCTTAGGCATCCGCACCTGTCCGGTCAACTGGCCGATTGGCTCCGGAAAACGCTTTAAGGGTATTTATGACCGCAAAGCCCAAACAGTGCGTTCGTTTCAGTCTGTTTCCACCGGCGGTGCCAAAAAAGCAGCAGAAACGGATTATTCACTGGACGACCCTGCATTAAAGGAGCTTGCGACAGATGAGCTTTATGAACAACTTCTGGAAGAAATTGAGCTGTTAGATGGCGCAAGCGACCCTCTGGATTTGGAAAAAGTCAGAAATGGAGAGCTTTCCCCTGTATTTTTTGGTTCTGCATTGACCACCTTTGGCGTGGAGACGTTTTTAAAATATTTTTTGGAAATGACGACTTCACCTCTTCCAAGAAAATCAAACGAGGGAGACATTGACCCGCTGACCAACGATTTTTCTGCTTTTATCTTCAAAATACAGGCAAATATGAACAAAGCGCACCGGGACCGCATTGCATTCATGAGAATCTGCTCCGGAAAGTTTGATGCGGACAGAGAAGTCTATCATGTACAGAGCGGCAGGAAATTAAGGCTTTCCCAGCCACAGCAGATCATGGCACAGGACAGACAGGTCATTTCTGAAGCTTATGCCGGAGATGTCATTGGTGTTTTTGATCCCGGCATGTTTTCCATTGGCGATACCATTACGGTTCCGGGAAAAAAATTTGAATACGAAGGCATCCCGACCTTTGCGCCGGAGCATTTTGCAAGGGTGGTA
>CADBMP010000208.1 GCA_902795775.1 uncultured Lachnospiraceae bacterium
AACAACCGAACCGCCGCTTGCGGAACCGCATGAGCGGTGGTGTGAGAGGACGGGGGTTAGCCACCCCCTCCTACTCGATTGCACAGGGTGCAGAAGGAAGATGTTAAAGTGACGGCTGTGAATAGTAACGGCGGGATAGGAAATGAAAAATTTTTCTTGACAAAGTAATAAGAGTGTGATATGTTCTAAGTGTATTAAATGAATTAGTACACTTGATTGAAAGAAACGATGATTTTATAAGCGGTAAATTTCATTGGTGTATGGAAAACATGGGCAAAAGCATTTTTAAAAAGTCTGTACAAAAAGCATTGCACAAAAAGCATTGCACAAAAAGCATTGTACAAAAAGCATTGTACAAAAAGGGAGGTGAGCATTTGATACAGCTAAATTACAGGGACAGCAGGCCGATTTACGAACAGATAAAAGATAGTTTTCGGAAGCTGATCGTGCAGGGCGTCATGGCGGCAGATGAAAAGCTGCCATCTGTCCGGGAGATGGCGACAAAACTGACCATCAACCCGAACACCATCCAGCGTGCATACAGGGAGCTTGAGCAGGAAGGGTACGTTTACATGGTGGCTGGAAAGGGAAGCTTTGTGGCAGGCGTTCCAAAGCAGGATGAAAAGAGAAAAATAGAGCTTCTTAAAACGTTTGATTCTACTGTAGAAGAACTCCGGTTTTTGGGAGTCACGACAGAGGAAATGATAAAGCGGCTGGAGAAGAACGGCTCATAGGCTGGCTGCCGGAAAAGTTACAGGAGTTTTCAAAAAAAAGATGTTAGAAAAGGATTCCTGAACCAGGGGAAAAATTGAAATGAAATAAGCAAAAATAACAGGAGGAAATATCATGATAGAAGGAAAGGAAATTTGTAAATCCTTTGATGGATTCCCGGCACTGGACCATCTGGATTTTCATGTGCCAAAGGGTGCCGTTTACGGGCTGGTCGGACCAAACGGTGCCGGAAAGTCCACGCTTCTGCGTTCGTGCATGGGCATTTTCAAAGTAGATAAAGGAAACATTTTTGTGGATGGAGAGGAGGTTTTTGAGAACCCTCATGCAAAGGGCAGGATGGTCTTTATCCCAGATGAAATTTTTTCCTTCCGGACGGCGGATATTCTGGAAATGAAAAAATATTATCAAAGCATTTATCCAAAATTTGATGAAAAAATATTTGAAGGATTACGGGAATGTTTCCCGGAGCTGAGTGAAAAAAAGCATGTGAGGAAAATGTCAAAGGGGATGCAGAAGCAGGCGGCATTCTGGCTTGCCATCAGCTGCAGGCCGGAGGTCATCCTTTTAGATGAACCGGTGGATGGGCTGGACCCTGTGATGAGGAGACAGGTGTGGAATATTTTGCTGGAAGAAGTCGCAAAACGGGAAATGACGGTACTCGTATCTTCCCATAATTTAAGGGAGCTTGAGGATGTCTGTGACCATGTTGGATTCCTGAGCAAAGGAAAGATGGTCTTAGAAAAAAGCCTGGAAAGCTTACAGGGCAGTATTTCAAAATGGCAGATGGCATTTGAAGGGGATTGTCCAGGGTTTGAAAATATAGATATTATGCATCACAGTGATTTGGGAAGGGTGCATACCCTGATTATACGAGGAGGACTGGAGACGGTCAGGAAAAAAATTGAGGCGTATCATCCGCTCTTTCTGGATGTGCTGCCACTTACCTTAGAGGAAGTATTTATTTATGAAATGGGAGGGGAAGATTATGCAGTCAAAGAATTCTTTACTGAGTAAAGCTTTGATAAAAAAGGATTTCACGAGGTTCTGGCCGGTGTGGGCAGTGGAGCTTTTAGGGCTTTTGATGATATTGACGGGCATCGTTTCTAATTTGAATTACACAATCAGGGACTATGGCTACGTGAATTTAGAGGATTTTATGATGCCGGTGGGCGGTATTACGATTCTATTTTCACTCATTACGGCGGTGATGGTGTTCGGTTATCTTTCCGATAAAAAGGAAGCGTATCTGGTGCACAGTTTTCCGGTAAAACGGCAGACTATGTTCTGGAGCCATTATGTGGCAGGATTTCTGATGGTCTTTGTACCGGTATTTTTATGCTTTGTCTGCTATGCGGTCTGTATTCCGGTGCGTGCAGAGGATTTTCTTTTCCTGTTCGTGGTGTTTTTACAGATTTTTGCAGGGAGCTTTGCTGCGTATAACTTAGCCTGCGTTTCCATGCTTTTGACGGCGAATAAGCTTAGCGGGATGGTCATTTATCTGGTGTTTAATGGTTTTGTCTATGGAATCATAAATGCAATCAATTTTATGGGCGAGTTCATGGTTTATGGCACGAGCAATGATCTGCTCTCGTATGAGCTTTACAGTCTGCCCATGCATATTTTGACGATGTTCACGCCTCTTGCTTTTTTCAACGTTCAGATTGTGACTGTGGAGATGGTGAAAAAGCATACGTTTGCGTTTCAGTGGGCATGGCAGGCGTTCCCGTCATTTTTCATCCTGATACCGGCAGTGCTTTTTCTGGTGGCAGCGTATTATCTTTATAAAAAGAGGGCAATCGAAACGGCAGGGGATATGCTCGCATTTTCGTGGGCGAAACCGGTGTATAAAGCAGTTTTTACGTTTTTTAGCAGTCTGCTTTTTGTACTGTTTATCCTGACCGTCGGGAATTATGGTTATTCTTATCAGTCAGCGTATGCGGTGCGTTTTCAGATTGTTTTTTTGATGATACTTGGAGCAACGCTTGGTTATTTTGCAGTGACAATGATTCTTAATAAGACCTTTTTCATCTGGAAAAGGCTTCGGTGGTTCCAGTATGTGCTGCCGGCGGCAGGGATGCTTTTGGTATTGCTTGGGGTAAAGGCAGCCGGGGCGTTTTATGTGTATGTTCCGGATGCGGAGCAGATTGATTTTATTGAGATTGTACAGGGGTATGAAGATGAAAATATGTATTCCGGTGGAGGTCATCTGTTTTTTCAGAAATCTGAGGAAATAAAAACACTGGAAGAGCTTACCAGGGAGTGCATAAAGGAGCAGAAGGAGAGGAGTTCCGGCAAATATGCTGATGACATTTATCAGGTGTATTATCATCTGAAGGACGGAAGCAGAATGGATCGAAGCTATGAAATTGATACAAAGACAGATTCTGTGAAAAAAATACGAAAATATTGTTACAATGCGGGAATCGTGACGCATAGCTTCATGGATGGAACGGTTGCAAATACGCAGGTGGATGTGTCAGATGGAAAGAGCGAATTTACAAAAACATGGAGCCATACATCTTCGTATGATGACGCAAAAGTGACCATGAATGATGTTCCTGATGAGTGTGGAAGCATCCTGTATGAAGCACTGAAACAGGATGAGAAGGAAGGGCATATACCATTGTCCTATGCGGAGAAACCCGATAGAAAGGGAACCTTGTATAATGTGCACTTTGAAATTTCTCTGGTGGAAAAAAGCCGGGAGAAGTATGGGGAAATGGAAGAAGAGACGGAACCCCGGTTCCTGGATTTTTATGTGGCAGAGGAGCATGTGCATACGATCAAAGCCATCGAAACGCTGATAAAAGAGAAAAAGCTGGTGAACCAGGCGGGTCTGTCTTAGTAAAATCTAATCCTGCAGATGCAAATCAATATTTTGATATCATTCAATCCATAAATAATGTTATACTTGATGTATGATGAATACCTCTGTGGCGAAAAGTGAAATTAGATCCGCAGAGGTACATTTTTTAGGTGCATGAAAAAGCAATTGACCGTTCCGTTTACATGGTGGTGGATTTAAGAAAATTTGATATTGGAAACAGGGAGTGCAGGTGCTATAATAATGACAAATAAGGCTTGTAGGGAGTGAGGATTATGTCAGCGATACAAGAACAGGCGGTACAAATGATTTGTATTGGTCATATTAAAAAATGGGAGGATGGGGAATACGGCAAGGGAAGAAAACAGAATGGTATTTGAGGACACTGAAAAATTATGCAGGACAAACGAACTATTAAAGGCATCCATAAAAAATTCTATAGAAAATCAAAAAATGATACCGGAAGGAGAGGAGCTTTCGGTGGGTTCTTTGGCGATTTATGATGCGCCCGCGAAAGTAACGGTATCAAAAAAGAGGTCTTTTGAGGCAGCATCGGCTTATCAGGGAAAACGGGTTATGGTACATAATTTTGCTTCGGCATCCAATCCCGGGGGCGGCGTGGAGCATGGTGCGAATGCACAGGAAGAATGTCTTTGCAGATGCTCAGGTCTTTTCTTTTGTTTGAATATAAAAGAAATGAGGGAACAGTTTTATGAACCGCACAGGGCAGCACAGGATCCGATTCATAATGATGATATCATTTACACACCTGCTGTGACAGTTTTTAAGACAGATACCGCAAATCCAAAACTGATGAAAGAAGAAGACTGGTATCAGGTAGACGTAATCACCTGTGCAGCTCCTAATTTACGGAAAAGACCAAGCAATACTTATAATTCCGGGGATGGTCAGAAGAGTCTGAAATTAAAAGATACCGAGCTTTTGGCGATACATGAAAAAAGACTTAGAAGGATTCTTGACGTAGCAGTATTAGAAAAAGCGGAGGCTGTCATTTTAGGAGCCTTTGGCTGTGGAGCATTTGAAAATAAGCCGGAGGTAGTGGCAAAGGCAGCAAAAAATGTTCTGGGGGATTACCTGCACGCTTTTCAGGATATTGAGTATGCGGTGTACTGCACACCGAGGGATGAAACAAATTTCAAAACGTTCCAAAGGGTGTTAGGCAGCTGGTGATATATGCACAGGGGATATAAAAATGAAGAAGAATATTTGGAAA
Organism: uncultured Lachnospiraceae bacterium; assembly: GCA_902795775.1. GTDB lineage: Bacteria > Bacillota > Clostridia > Lachnospirales > Lachnospiraceae > Butyribacter. The sequence continues at coordinate 4,791 of CADBMP010000208.1, forward strand.
ATGGCGGTTATTTTTTTGACAGTCACAGCACTCGCAGGATGTTCTGCGGGAACAGGTGAAAACGTAAATTCCGTTCAGGATAGCAGTGAGGCGGCGGAAAAGACAGAAGCCGGTTCTTCACAGAATAGCAGCGGGCAGGACGCAGGGATCGGGCAGAAGACGGGAACGGAACCAGAAGCGGATGGTGCCGCATTGGAAGCGCAGGTCATAGATGCAGATTTATGGGATGGATTTTCAAAGGGCACAGCACTGGGGGATGGTTACAGTTATGCAAACAGTACGAATATATATACGAATGATCAGGAAGACCGGTGGGGATATGTGTACCAGAAGGTTTCCGGTGAAAAGGAAGAAAAGACCATTATTCTGAAAAAAAGAAGTGGCT
>CADBMP010000209.1 GCA_902795775.1 uncultured Lachnospiraceae bacterium
ACGGCAAATGTATTTGTACAAACAGGCGAAATTTGGCCAAACTCTTTTAAAATGCAGCTAATCTCTCCGGAACCGGCATGGGAAATCTCCTCCGGAAACGCTGTTACATTAGAAGGAACCACTGTTACTGCGGTTTCTGCAGGAACCGCAATCTTAACTGCAAGTGTAACTGTTGCAGGAACAACAAAAACAGCAGATTTCACTATAACGGTTTCTGATGTAGCCACTGCAGAACCATCTACGGAACCTTCCGCAGAGCCATCCGCAGCAGCGTCTGAAGCACCATCGGCTTCACCATCTGAGGAGCCATCCGCTTTGCCATCAGTAAGCCCGTCTGCTTCGCCGTCAGTAAGCCCGTCCGCTTCACCGGCGGCAAGCCCGTCTGCTTCACCGGCAGTAAGCCCGTCTGCTTTACCATCAGTGAGTCCATCCGCTTCACCATCGGTTAGCCCATCTGCTTCACCGGCGGCAAGCCCGTCTGCTTCACCGGTGGCAAGCCCGTCTGCTTCACCGGTAGTAAGCCCATCCGCTTCACCGGCGGTTAGCCCATCTGTCTCACCTTCGAGCCCGGACAGCACAGTGAAAACTCCAGAGAAAGTCACTTCCCTGTCTGTTAAAAATAAAAAAGGCAAAAGGCTTGCAATCTCCTGGAAAAAGATAAACGGTACCACCGGATATCAGATCCAATATGCATTAAACAAAGCCTTTACAAAAAGCAGCAAGAAAAAAACAACAGCTAATACAAGTATTACACTAAAAAGCCTGAAAAAGAAAAAGACTTACTATATCAGAGTTCGGGCTTATACGAAAAAAGGCTCCGTCATCAAATACGGCAAATGGAGTACCGTTAAGAAGGTCAAAATCAAAAAGTAGCATAAATTCTAAATATATGACGAATGAAGATAAACACAAGTATATTGTATTGTCCGAATAATTCAGACATGTTATAAGAGTGAAAAATAATAAAAAGCTATGGACCAAAAAGGCCATAGCTTTTTTATCTCAGCCATCAACACTGTATTATGTGCATTAGAAATTAAACTTCTTCCTGCTCTTTTTTCTCCTTCGGAATCCGGCTGTATAATTCCGTAAGGCCCCGGATGCTCTGTGCCAGTTCATTTGACAGATAATTCGGTCTCAAACGCCACTGCCAGTTTCCATCCGGTGCTCCCGGCGTATTGATCCTCGCCTCTCTTCCCTCGCACAGATAATCCTGCAATGGAATGATACACAAATCTGCCACGGACCTGTATGCCTCTCTGATGAAATCCCATACAAACTGCCCGGTATCCGAATTCATGGAATTGATATATCGTCTCGCAAAATCTCTCTGACCGTCATTGATTTCCTCGAACCATGCACGGGACGGTGTATTGTCATGCGTTCCCGTGTAGACAACACTGTTTTTCGTATGGCGGTGATTCACATAATAGCTGTCCCAGCTCGTGAAGCCATATTGTAAAACCTTCATGCCCGGAAATCCGGTATCCTTTAACAGCTTTTCATTCTCCGGTGTATTATTTCCCAGATCCTCTGCAATAATCTTAAAGCCTTCCTCTTCGGAAATCTCCTTTAACTCCTTCACTTCCTTTTTCAGAACATCGAAAAGCTTCATCCCTGGTCCTTCCTTCAGAGTACCGTTCTGTGCGGTTTCATCTCCGTAAGGAACCGCATAATAATCACAAAATCCATGGAAATGGTCAATGCGGATCACATCATAAAATTCATAATTACGACGAATTCGCTTCACCCACCATTCATAATCATTTTTCTGCATGCCCTCCCAATCATAGATCGGATTGCCCCAGAGTTGACCGGTCGCAGAAAACGCATCCGGCGGGCAGCCTGCTACCACAGTCGGCACCAGATCCTTGTCCATCTGAAACACCTCCGGACAGGACCACGCATCCGCACTGTCCATCGAAACATAAAACGGCAGATCGCCAATGATCTTTACATTCTTTTCATTGGCATATTTCCTTAGTTTTGTCCACTGTTTATCAAATTCGTACTGTTCAAAATAAACATATTCAATTTCATCCTTTAATCTCTTTTCCGCTTCTTCCAGTGCCTCTTTCTCACGCTTTCTGAGCGCATCCTCCCATGTAAGCCAGGAAGCTCCCTCATTTTCATCCTTAAGTGCCCGGAACAGTGCGTAGTCTTTTAACCAGAACTCTTCCTTTTTTAAGAATTTTTCATATGCCTCTTTTTCCTCACCCTTTTCCAAAAAGCGCTCATATGCCTTTTTAAGCAGAGGAATCCTGTTTTCATATAATGCACCGTAGTCTACCTGCTGTTCATCACTGCCGAAATTCACTCCACCTGCCTCATCCCAGGTAAGAAGACCTTCTTCAATAAGCAACTCCGGCGAGATAAAATACGGATTGCCCGCAAAGGCAGAAAACGGCTGATACGGCGAATTACCAAAGCCGGTAGGTCCGACCGGAAGAATCTGCCAAAAGCCCTGTCCTGACTGCTCCAAAAAATCTACAAATGAAAATGCCTCCCTCGAAAAGCATCCGATTCCAAACTTTGACGGGAGGGAAAAAACCGGAAATAACATACCACTTTCTCCCATAATATCCAAATCCTTTCATACTTTGATTATCCGGCGCATTTCCGCATCACTGCGGATATGACACCCTTCGCACATCATAGCACCTTTTTATAAAATCAGCAAGTCCATACCTGGCTTTGCGAAAAAACAACAGCCGAAAAAATGAACTTCCTTATAATTCCACAAAAAAAGCATTTACAATAAAAACATTGTAAATGCTTCAAACACTGCCGCAGACCGGAATCGAACCGGTACGGGTATCACTACCCACAGGATTTTAAGTCCTGGGCGTCTGCCAGTTCCGCCACTGCGGCATTGTAACGAGGTGGAATATAAACCCCGTTACGAATGGAACCTATAGGGCTCGAACCTATGACCCTCTGCTTGTAAGGCAGATGCTCTCCCAGCTGAGCTAAGATTCCACAACAATAGATAGATTAACATAAATTCTTTGTGATGTCAAGTGCTTTTCAGCACAAACGACCCAGACGGGACTCGAACCCGTGACCTCCGCCGTGACAGGGCGGCGCTCTAACCAACTGAGCCACTGGGCCACAAAATCAACTTCTTTATTATAAACGATATTTTTTATTTTTGCAAGCATTTTTTAAAAAAAATTTATATCATCTAACGCCGGCTTGGTGGTAAAGGAAAATTTTGCACAGGGAACAGAAGGAAGATGGATTGCAGCAGATGTGAAGGATAATGTTCTTTGTGATACTGAAAACCTGTGGTAATGTGTCTATTTACACAAAAAAATTTTTCTGTTATAATAAAAATAATTATTCAGTCTTCATGAGATGTGACGATAGTTTTGCCCAAAATACCCGGAGAATATATGATGAAATCAAGGTTTTTGCGGGATATTTCGGAAAGGCTGAAAGGTTATGGATAAGAAGGCGTTTTGGAAGGCCGGCAGAGGATGATTCGGAAAGATGTTTTTGTAGAAATGGAGGAGCGGATGAATACACTTGGGCTGCAGTATGCAGAAATTGCAATTACTTTGATGCTTTTTATCACGAGCATGCGGAAAAACCGGATTGGCTCCCATCAGTCCAATTTATACCTTGGGATTATTTTTACTGCATTTTTAAGTTCATGTTTAGATATTTCTTCCATTATCCTGATTTCAAATCAGGAGATTGTGCCGGAGTTTCTCCTGTTCCTGGTGTGCAGGCTTTATATTATTTCCCTGATGTGGATAGCGATGATTGGCTTTTTATATCTGATTGCAGCATCGGATTACAAGGATTTTCCAAGAATCAGGATGGGAACGTTCTGCATTTGCGGAATTGGAACCATTATCATATCTTTTATCCCGCTTTATGTACATAAAGCCCCGGTCTATTCTTATGGACCGGCAGCAAATGCTACATACTTCTTTACTGCGCTCTTTATTTTCCTGATGACCCTTGCAGTCCTTAACAACCGGAAACGGTTTTCAAAACGGAGGATTGTTTTTACATTGATCTGGATTGTGGTCTGGGTCGGTGCGGCTGTAGTTCAATTTTTTAACAGGGAGCTTCTGCTGGTGGGGTTTGCATCTGGAATGGGTCTTCTTTTGCTTTATTTTGAGCTGGAAAATCCGGATTCGTATATCGACCGGGATACAGGCCTGTACAACCAGTATTCTTTGAGCATTATTGAGGCACAGTGGCGCAGGGAGGAAGTGCGTTTTGCAAGGACGGATATTTTTTTACAGACGGATAAATGGAATGTGACCAGAAAACAGGTGGACGAGATGATTGTAGGCCTTTCCCATGTTTTAAAACACACAGAATGTAAAAAAGCATTCCACAGGGCGGGCAATGTTTTTACCATCATTGATCAGCGGGAACACCGTATTGGGCAGGCAGTGGATAAAGTCAGGGAATACGTGGCGGGGCTTCAGTCGGACGAAGCCGGAATACGGATTCAGATGATTTCACTGGAAAACAGTATGCTGTTGGACTCCGGTGAGGAGATTGATGCGTTGTTCAAATATTATGAAACAAATCTGGTGGATGAGGTGCTTTTGATTGATGAGGCAGCAATAGCTGTCATGAAAAATGAAGATGAAACCATTGAAGAAATCAAGAGTGCATTAAGGGAAGACCGGGTAGAGGTTTTTTATCAGCCCATCTGGTCGGTCCGCGAGAAGAAATTTAAGTCTGCAGAAGCACTGGTACGTATCCGTTCTGTGGACGGAAATATTATCCCACCCGGAAAATTTATACCTGTGGCAGAAAAAACAGGTTTGATTGATGCCATTGGGCAGGTTGTTTTAGACAAGACCTGTGAGATGATTTCAAAAGATAATACAATGAAGCTGGGGCTTAAGTACATAGAAGTGAATCTGTCTGTGGAGCAGTGCGAGGATCCTGAGCTGAATCATAAGATTATGAAGACCATGAAGCACCATGAAGTAAAACCGGAGCAGATCAATCTGGAAATCACGGAATCAGCAGAAATCAAGAACCGTCAGATCCTTTCCAAAAATATGGGGCTTTTGGCAGATACGGGCATTGCTTTTTCATTAGATGATTTTGGCACCGGGCAGTCCAATCTGGATTATATTATTTCCATGCCGGTGAATATTGTGAAATTTGATATGACAATCATCCGCGCATATTTCAAACAGGAACGTGCAAAGAAGATTGTGACGAATATTACGCGCATGGTGCATGAGATGGATATGCAGGTCGTGTGCGAGGGCGTGGAGGAAAAGTGGCAGATGGATGAGCTTGTGGAAATGGGAGCGGATTATATCCAGGGGTATTATTATTCAAAGCCGTTGCCAAAGGATGAGTTTTTGGCATATATTGCAAGAGAGAATGGGATTGTGTAAGGAGACGGAACCCATTTCCTGCCGGAGGATGCAGAAGGGAGAAGTGTTATGGCAGATAAAATTGTGATGGGCTATTGGGATTGTCCGTATTGTGATAAAAAAGGGATTCAGGGAACATTAAGGGAGTGTCCGCAGTGCGGAAAACCGAGGGGGAATGATACAAAATTTTACATGAAGTCGCAGACACATGAGGAGGTCGTGAATAATCAGGAGTATCTTTCTGAGGAACAGGTACAGAAAAAAGGGAAAGGTGCAGACTGGCTGTGTGCGTACTGTGGCAGTTATAATTCGGCTGTGGAAAAAATCTGTAAGGGTTGCGGCCATGAAAGGGATGAGGAGGACAAGACATATTTTGAGGTCAAGAAGGAGCAGGCCGCTCCTTCGGAACATCTGGTAAAGCAGATGCTGAAAAAAACGGCGCAGCCTGCCAGGGCAAAGAAAAAGTCAAAGCTTCCTCTTTTCCTGGGAGCAGTGGGCATAGTGTTCTGGCTTTGGCTTTTGGTGTTCTTCTTTGGACCGAAAACGAGGACAATCCTGATTTCAGAGAAGCTCTGGGAGTATAACGTCAACATAGAAAAATATCAGTACGTTTCAGAGTCGGACTGGGAGCTGCCGGGAGAGGCAGAGGAGGTCACGAGCAAGAAGGAGATTCATCATTATAAACAGGTACTCGACCATTATGAAAAAAAGACCCGGACGTATTCGGAAAAAGTGCAGACCGGTTCTCATGTGGAATATTCGTATTCGGACAATGGAGATGGCACATTTTCTGAACATTCGCGCACCGTTCCGGATTATGATTATGTGACGAAGACGGAGGAGTATGATGATCCTGTGTATGTGAGCGTTCCGGTGTATAAAAAGAAATATTATTATAAAATCTGGCGGTGGAAGCCGTTTCGGGATGTTACTACTTCCGGAAAGAATAATGACCCGTATTTTGGGGAATTCACGCTGGCAGACAAGGAACGTGAGGGAAAGAAAACAAAGAAATACAGCATTAAGGCAAGGATAAAAAAGAAGGACGAGTGGAAGGTCTATACCGTTACAGAGGAAATGTGGAAAAAAATGCGGGTGGACAAGGAAATCAAGGTGAAGATGAGCATGGGGGAAATCAAGGAGATTGTAGAGTAGTAATATATGTTGAAATTTTCTTGAAAATACATAAGAAAAACATCTTTTCTTTTGAAAATTTTTGTAACCAATGGTTACTTTGCTTTCAAGGGAAAAGGTGTTTTTTGTTGCGTTATGGGAGATTTCGGGTATAATAAGAGAAAAGGGTGGAACGTGGCAGGGTGGTTTGGAAAATGAGAGAAATTGGGGGGGCTGGAACCGGAAATGTGGAAGATGGGGCTTTTGATTCTTATTTGGGAAAGGAATGGTGCTTATGCAGGGATTAAAAAGAATGATTTGGAAACCGGGGGATTTGGAAAGACGGGCACTTGGTTTTTTGATGGCTTTGGTGATGGTGCCTGGCTGTATTTTTGTGCCGGAGGTGAAGAAGGCAAAGGCTGGTGAGTTGGAGTTTGTGCAATATTATGGGAGAAAGCAGCCTGACCAGCAGGCGCCAGCGTATGATTATGCTGCTTTGCCGGATAATAATGCCTGGCCGGAGGGTGCTTATATTGTAAAAGCAAATAAGACGATTTCGAACAGGATTATAATTGACGGAAATGTAAAGCTGTTTCTTGGCAGGGGAGCTGCTTTGACAATGTCACAAGGATTGGAAATAGGCAGTTCGGGCAGTCTGTCCATTTATGAAGAAACATCGGATGATGATGCGGCTTTTGGAAAAATGGTGGTAAAGGGTGCGGATGGAAAGGCTGCAATTGGTTTTTCGGCAGATGCCGGTAAGCAGGGTTCAAAGCCGGGAACGCTGGAGATATATGGCGGAAACATTACGGTTACAGGAGGCAGCAATGGAGCCGGAATTGGTGGAGATAACGGGAAGGACTGTGGAAATGTTCAAATTTATGGCGGCATTGTGGAAGTACAAGGTGGTCAGGGCGCAGCCGGAATCGGCGGCGGCCGGGATGGTTCCGGAGGAAACATTACTATTGCAGGTGGAATTGTGAAGGCAGCAGGTGGAACCGGTGGAGCCGGAATTGGCGGCGGATATGGTGGAGACAGCGGAACAATTACGATAGATGGTGGAATTGTTACAGCAGTATCAGGAAATCAAAATGCTGAAGAAATAGGACGCGGAGGTTATACGGATACTCAGCCGGTCAGTAGTGTTTCATATAGCAAAGGAATTGTAAACGGCATTGTTTATGGAGAAATATTGGTGAATGATGATATTTTCAGGGATGAACCGGGTATTACATTTGCATCAGGACTGACGGTGAAATCAGGGGCAAACTTGACTTTGGAGATGCAGGAAAAGAATTTTACCATTCAAGGTCCTTTGAAGGTAGGGGAAAGTGGGATGCTTTCTGTTAGTGGAGATTTTAACGTATCTGACATTACAGAGATTACGTGTGAAGGAAACACGGATGATTCTAAGGGAAAAATAGAACGTATATTGCTTTTGGATTATGACAACGATGGTGAAGATGAGAGCTCATCTATAGGTGTTTTATATGGTGAACGGTTATCATCATTGTCAGAGCAGGTGTCAGAGCTTCGGATTGACAATGAAGAAAAAACCTTTTATGGATTTTATTCCGGGCAAAAGGGAAAAGGCGTGCGGTATTATAATGAAGAAGGGGAGCCGGATGCAGACCATGCTGTGTGTGATAAGACACTTTTGGGCATCAGTACGCTTTACGCATGCTGGGAGAAGGCATCCGGCCCGGATTCCGGTGATAATGATGACTCTGACACGCAGACCACTACGAACGAAGATGGTACGCAGACAGTAACATCAACGGAGCCGGACGGCACCAAGGTAGAGAAAATCCTGGATGCCTCAGGTGAAGTGCAAAAGACTACAAAACGTTCTGAGAGTACGGATTCCACAACCGGGGAGAAGGTCACGACCGTTGAGGTGGAGCATAAGGACGGGAGCAGGGAAACGACCATTACCCGCGAAAGTGCAGACGGCAGCCGGGAGGAGAGCATTACAAAGAAAAATCCGGACGGCAGCAGTTTATACCATTCGGAAAAAACAGACAAGGAAGGCAATAAGGACTTTTTTGAACGTCAGGAAAAGAAGGACGGCACCATACAGCAGTCCTCTGTGTCAAAGGATGAACAGGACAATGTGACAAAGATGGAGGTGTATGAGAAGACGAAGAGCGGGGAGACGACCCTTCCGCTTGGAGTAAAC
>CADBMP010000210.1 GCA_902795775.1 uncultured Lachnospiraceae bacterium
TAGGATTGGATGGGAGATGATTGTATGGGTGAGAATATGACATGGGATGAAATAGAAAAAAAATATCCGGAACAGTGGCTTGGATTGTCGGATGTGATATGGGAAAATGGCGCAACTGTGCAGTCTGCTGTTGTGAAGTATGTTGGGAAAAGCTCTGATGAGCTGTTAAAAATAAAATTTTCAACAGAGCCGGATTTACTGGTAAGATATACTTCTCCAGACAGCTTGGGGCAGATGGGAATCGTGGGGTGTATGATATGAAAAAATTTATATTATCATTGAATAAAAAACCACAGCGACCGATTGTTTACTTAAACGACTGGCATGGAATTGATGCTATGATTGATACCGGTTCTTTGTTTCCTGTATGGGTGGCGGATGAATCAATACTTGATATGTTAGGTGCAAAGAGGATTCGGGATGATGTGGGGGTTTCCGGATTTGGAGGAACGGTAAAGGGCAGCTTGTATGTTATCCCGTTATTTCAATTTGGAGAATTGATGTATCCGCATTTCCATATTGTCACACATAAATTAGATTTACCTTGTCAAATGATTCTTCCGGCAACTATGTTTAGAAACCTGCAATATGAAATAGATGATAAAAATCATTTGTTTCAGGTAACGATTCCGGATGAACAATCAAACATAAGAAATCTGGTGATATCGGATAAAGCCGGAAAACTTCATGTATTATGCACATCAGCAGAAGATGCAGTTGGAGGTATCTGAAAGAAAGATTATCTTGAAATAATTAAGATTGGGCAGAAAACATATTTTATTATGTTTCCTGCCCATTTTTTCCGGTGGTACTGTTTTCTTCTGTTTCGATATTATCTAAAGCATATTCCAGACATTGTATCATAAATTCATTGCGGCTAAGTGAATTTTTATTTGCCACTAAATCGACTTCTGACAGTAATACTTTTGGTATTCTGAAAGAAATGATTTCTTTTTCTCCGCTTTTTGGTTTGAATTTCATTGACATCACCTCATAAATAGTATTATATACTTCTTTTTACTGTCAGAATATATATCAAAAATGATATTGAAATATATGTCAAATATGATATAATAAATGCTGACGCATTTATCTAATGCACCAAAGGTGCATTGAAAATTTGCAAAAACAGCAAATTCTGGTTATGTGCAAAACATGAACAGTAAATATGATGAACAAAAGGAGGAAATGTATGCTGAAATTAAAACAATGTAAATGGCTTTTATTGGTGTTTGGGATTCTTGTGGGGGCATTGTGCTTTCGGGGGTATGTCGCCGGAGCAAAATCGTATTCTACAAAAGGTGCAGTACAAAAGGAGATTAAAACATTACAGGAAAAGAGAAAAAAATTAAAAAAGCTATATAATGCTGAAAAAAAGAAAGAAAATAATCAACGTAAGGGAAATGTAACATCAATTTTTGCGGCAAAAATTATATCTAATAATCCTTTGATACTTGAGCAGGCAGGACTTTTTGGTGGAAAACAGTATTACTGGGTGACAGGCGGTTCACAGTACCTTAGCAGTCTGCTGACTGTGTGTTCCGGGTATGTAAAGACTTCGGGAAAAACAAGGGTTTATAGAAATGGTCAGGAAAGCTATACATGCAATCTTTGTACCGGAGTGAAGGTTTCTTATAATTCTCAAAAGTATCAGAAACAAATAGAAAATGTAGACAAAAAAATGAAAAAGCTTAGGAATAGCTTGAAGAACAAAGTGATTTTAAAAGAAGCCGAAACCGTGATTATCGGAACGCCGCAAAAGCTGAATTATTACCTTAAATATTCTGATTCATATAATAAAGTTACATTTCAGTCCTCAAATAAAAAAATAGCGACTGTTACAAATTCTGGTCTGGTAAAGGGAAAGAAGCCGGGAGCTGTTAAAATTACTGCTATTTGCAGTATCACCAAAAAGAAAGCTACAAAAAAAATATATATTGCTTCTGATTTTCATGTTTCCTATTCTGTGAATAATGGAGAATGGAAACAGCTTTCTGATGATGAGGATGAGTCATGCATGGAAGCCCAAACAGGAGATACGATTACACTAAGGGTTGACATTGAATATAAAAATAACCAAAAAATAACCTATAAGTTAACGAAGGGTACGAATATAACGGTGGATAAAAAAGGTATTATAAAGTGCCAGTCCGCCGGATCTGCGATAATAAAGGTGGATACGGAGGATTTGTTCTGGGATATCAGAATTGAGGTAAGAGATCCATCTGATGCCGGACCGCAGAATACGGAGTCAGAGGATTCTGCTGATGATGAGTCGCAGGATACAGAGTCAGAGGATACAGGGGCAGAGGATTCTGCTGATGAGTCAGATGATAATACTGATGATGGAGAAAATGATGATGAAAATGATGATGACTGGTATTAAGTGAATTGTGAATATAGAATCTATTTATGGTAGGTGATGTAAGCTCAGGGCAGAAAATGATGATAAATAGGGCGTTAGGCACGACTTGCTAAAAACATTACAAGAAATTCTTGCGTCTTGCGGGCAGATGTAGTAAAATGGTCTGAACAGGTGGGAAAAAAATGTGAAGTAAAGGGGGATTTAGACCATGCGACATTTAATCAGCCCATTGGATTTATCGTTAGAGGAAATGGATTATATTTTGACGCTAGGACAGAAAATCATGGAGGAACCTGAAAAATATGCTCATGTTTGTGATGGAAAGAAATTAGCCACATTATTTTATGAACCAAGTACCCGAACCCGTTTAAGCTTTGAAGCTGCTATGTTGAATATGGGCGGAAAGGTGCTTGGTTTTTCTTCTGCTGATTCGAGCTCTGCGGCGAAGGGGGAAAGCGTGGCGGATACCATCCGGGTGATTTCCTCTTATGCGGATATCTGTGCCATGCGTCATCCAAAGGAGGGCGCGCCGACGGTTGCCTCCATGTATTCGGAGATTCCTGTCATCAATGCAGGAGACGGCGGGCATAATCATCCGACACAGACTCTGACGGACCTAATTACGATAAAGACCTTGATGGGACGCCTTGATAACCTGACCATTGGGATGTGCGGAGATCTGAAATTCGGCAGAACGGTACATTCCCTGATCAATGCGATGGTCCGTTATACAAGGGTCCGGTTCGTCCTGATTTCTCCAAAGGAGCTTCAGATTCCGGAGTATTTAAGAAAAGAGGTCTTAGATGCCGGAAAGATTGATTACATTGAAACAAATGAGCTGGAAAAGTATATGCCGGATTTGGATATTTTATATATGACGCGCGTGCAGAGGGAGCGTTTCTTTAATGAGGAGGATTACATACGTTTAAAGGACAGTTTTATCTTGGATGCTTCAAAAATGCAGTATGCAAAGGAAAAGATGTATGTGCTGCATCCCCTGCCGAGGGTCAATGAAATTTCTACCGAGGTGGACAAGGATCCAAGAGCGGTTTATTTTCTTCAGGCGAAGTATGGTGTGTATGTACGCATGGCTCTGATCCTGTCGCTTTTAGGACTGGATGAAAAAAAGATATTCAAGGACTCCGTGTGATATGTTGGAGCTGGTGAGATGTAAATGCGAGATTTGATAACTGGAGCAGCAAATGAAAATGGAGGTTTTTTATGTTAAATATCGGTGGATTAAACGAAGGCGTGGTCATTGACCATATCCAGGCAGGCGGTGCCATGAAGATTTATGAGTATCTGAATCTGGAAAAGTTAGATGTTTCTGTGGCAATCATTAAAAACGCCCGCAGCAACAAAATGGGGAAAAAGGATATTATCAAGATTGAGGGACCGTTCAATCTGGATCTGACGGTGCTTGGCGTGCTTGACCATAAGATTACGGTCAATGTGATCAAGGACAATGAAATTGTAAAAAAACAGCAGTTAGAGCTTCCGGAGCGGGTGACAGGCATCATCAAGTGCAAAAATCCGAGGTGCATTACTTCGATTGAACAGGAGCTGCCTCACACATTCAAGCTGACGGACCGGGAGAACAGGATTTACCGGTGCATTTACTGCGAAAGTAAATTTAAAGGCAAATGAGTCTTGTGCAGGCATGAGCCATTAAGAAAATTGCAAAATCAGCATTTTAGCTTCATTGCTTCCCATAAGATAAGGATAAATATATAAAATAAATAGAAAGGCAGGAAAGAATTATGGATTTTCAGACATTGCAGAAAGATATGGTAGCAGCCATGAAAGCAAAGGACAAGCTTAGGAAGGAGACAATTTCAACATTGATTTCTGCATCAAAAAAGATTGCCATTGATGAAGGAAAAAGGGACGATATTACAGAGGAGATTGTGAACCGGGCAATCTTAAAAGAAGCAAAGACGGTGAAGGAACAGGTGGATACCTGCCCGGCAGAGCGGACAGAGTTAAAAGAGGAATATCAGACAAAATATGATATTATCATGGAATATGCACCAAAGATGCTGAGCCCGGAGGAAATTAAAGAGGTGCTGGAAACAAAATTTGCGGAAGTGCTTGCCACAAAAAATAAAGGACAGATTATGAAAGCGGTCATGGCAGAGTTAAAAGGCAAGGCAGATGGAAAGGACATCAACCAGGTGGTCGCAAAGCTCTGTGAGTAAGAAACAAAGCACTGGAACAGGAAATATTCTGCATATATGAAAAAAGAAGGAGAAGAAATGATGATTAAATTATATGAACA
>CADBMP010000211.1 GCA_902795775.1 uncultured Lachnospiraceae bacterium
AATCATGCCGGGATCAGATGTGGAATTAAGGGCATTAAAGAGCCAGCGTCTGGCAAAGGAAAGCTGGTTTTATGATGCTTTGAAGACGATGGAGACGGATCCGGAAACCGGAGTGCTTAAGTTAGCAGTGGCGATTGTGAAGGAATCAGCTTTCGATGTGGCGCAGGAGATGCTTGAAGAGGAATGCGCAATGGCGGGAGTGCGGTATAAAAACAGGGATTTTAATAAAGACCCTCTTACATCGGAGGAATCTGATAAAATAATTTGGATGCATACGCGCAGGCTGTGGGGAGATTGGCGCATGGAACTCGGGGATTACCAAAATACAGGACAGGCCACCAGGGCAGTGGCAGAAAAAATCAGTACGGAAGGGAGCAATCTGCTTTCAGGGATTTTTCTGGCACTCAAGGAGGAACGTAAATTCCTTGAGTCTGCGGACTGGCTTCTTTTTGAAGAGGCGATTCGGGCAGCCTGTGGAAATTCAAAGGGAACAGCCGGTGGGAAGTATATATTCTGGGGATTTTCCGAGGCATGGGATGTGGAAAAGGATGAGGATTGGGTTCACTTTAAAGAAGAATTAAAGGGAGCCTACAGCAATTATGAAAGAGCAAAGCTGGAAGAGTATCGCCTGGAAAAATGGGGCTCCGGAAAAGACGATGAGGTATGGAGCCAGTATGATTATAATAAGTTCTATGAGAATGTTCCGGAGGATCTGAAAAAACAAATCGAGGCAGATTTCAGGGCATATATCATCGCCAGAAAACAGATGTATGAGCAGTCAAGGGCGCAGGCAGAATCTAAGATACAGATGGCAGAAGCACTGGCGAAAGAAGGTCTGTTCGGTTATGACAGCAGCATGAAGGAAGAAGATTTTGCGGATAAGCTTTCCAAATGCCAGAAAATCTGGAGCTGCATTGAAAAAATGTTTGGCGGGGATTCTCCGGCAATGCGGGAGGGATATACCTCAAAGGATTTTGATGCAGTCAATAATGAGACATATGCGAAGCTCGTGAAAAAATGGCTGGAAAATACTTCGGATGATAATCTGACCGGCGGACGGGAAGCGGTGGAAAATTACATTGCCAAAAATTATGGAATCGGGCTTGCTTGTGCGGCGGACAAATACAAAATCAAAATCGGGGATAAAGCGCAGTGGCACCTGTATCTGAACTGGAAGGAAATCAAGGCAGATGCATGGTCGTCTTCCAGCAAGCGGACTGCCACGATTACAAAGGACGGGGAGGAAACGGGCGTTGCAGATGGAAAGGTAAAGATTACCGGGTATTACGGAAAAGGAAAGGTGCAGATGCCGTCCATGATCGGGGAAGGGTATCTTTCCCTTCTGCATGATGAGAAAGTCCTTTTGACCGGAGAATCTTTCAGGCAGGAGCTTTTGACGCAGGATGTGCAGGACGTTTTAGAAGAGGTGGCGTGGAGCAGCACGGAGCCGGAGGTCGTGGATATCCGGCTGGATGGAAAGCATGCCATTGTGACAGGAAAGAGCCCCGGCACGACGGAAGTGATTGCCACATATCATGGCAAACAGTACAAGAGCAAGGTGGAGGTGCAGGGAAATATTTACCTAAACAAGACCTCTCTTAGTATGACGGTGGGCGAAACGTTCCAGCTGTCGTTAAATGATGCGGTGGCATCTTTTGTCGAATGGGGATTTACTACGCCGGATGTGGTGACAGTGGACGGAAGCGGGCTTGTGACGGCAAAGAAAGCAGGCACGACGGATGTGATTGCCATGTATGCCGGAGAGGAATACGCCTGCAGGATTACGGTTTCGCCAAATGCAGCGGTCAGGCTGGATAAAACGAGCATTACCATTGCCGAAGGCGAAACGAGCCAGTTAAAATTACTGAGCGCAGAAGAGGGGAAGGTGGCGTGGAGCATGGTAAGCTACGGCGTGGCCTCTGTATCCTCTAACGGACTGGTGAAAGGAGAGAAGGCAGGAACTGCCACAGTGGTCGCAACGTATCAGGGAGCCACGTACCGCTGTGAGGTGACGGTGACACCGGCGGCACCGGAGATTGTACTGGAGCCGGGCAATGTTGTCATGACCGAAGGGGAAAAGATGCAGTTCACATTGAAAAATGCGGAGGCGGCAAAGGTCACATGGAGCATGGCAGATCCGGAAACTGCGAGCGTATCGGGCGGACTGGTGACGGCGAAGAAAGCGGGAATCACCACAGTGACGGCAATGTATCAGGGAAAGGCTTACAAGGGCACTGTGACGGTAGTGGCGGCAGAAAAAGAGGAGGAAAAGGTCTCTCTCAGCAGCCAGAGCGTGACGTTTGATAAGCTTTCTGCGACGGCGACGATTACATTGAACGGTGCCACAGAACAGGCAGCGTGGAAATCCAGCGATACGTCAAAGGTAAAGGTGACGCCTTCGGCAGATGGAAAGTCAGCGGTACTGACGGCAGCAGGCTACGGGGAAGCGAAGGTCACGGCGACATATAAAAATAAGGCTTATGTTTGTCTGGTGACAGTGGAAAAACAGGTTTCTTTAGATAATGAAACCTTAAAGCTCAAGGTGGGAGAAAAAGCGACATTAAAGCTTATCAATGCGGAAAATGCAACGGAGAAAAATGCAGATGCCACATGGAACGTGGGAAGTGCTACGATTGCCTCGCTTTCTGAAAAAACGAGGACATCGGTGGTGGTAACTGCGGTGAGTGCCGGTACGACGACGGTCACAAAAAGATATACTTATTCCGATGGCAGCGTGAAAATCTTAGAGTGTAAGGTGACGGTGGAAAAGGCAGAAGAGAAAAAAGGAGGGATTGTTCCGGCGGAACTGACGCTGAAGGTGGGTGAAACGAGAACCCTGAAACTTCAGGATGTGGATGAGAGCATATCTTACGCCTGGAGCAGTGGTGATGCTGTGGAAGTCAAAGACGAGGGCCTTACAGCTTCTGTCACCGGAAAGAAAGCAGGGGAAACACTGATAACTGTAATGGGCATAAAAAATCTTCAGGATATAAGATTTTATTTTTGTAAAGTGACTGTTGTGGAAGGGACACCGGCGGAACAGCCTGCTGAGGACAAATTTGCAGGGGCCTACTATGGTACTGCCACTTATACGTCCGGAGGAGAAACATATTCCAAAAAAGTGAAGGTGACGGTGAGAAAAGAAAGTGACGGCACGTACAGCTGGGAGGAGGGAACTACGGAAGCAGGAGGGGATAATTATTTTATGACTGACTGCGGAAAAGCGACTGTATCGAACGGCGTGCTTACAGGGGAGTATTCCCGGACGTGGGGGATTGGTACCACGAGCATAGAAGTCAGTGGCGGCACATGCAGGTATTCTTATGTAGCTGAGGCAACATACGGAGATGATGTGGCGATGAGTGCAACGTTATATAGAAAATGAAAAGAGTTTCGATGCACCGGTATAATGTTTTTTTAGGGCAGCAGTATTTAATCAGGTAAAATAATATGAACAAAGACGGCGGCGGATATTCCTCACAAGATGTATGCCGCCGTCTTTTAATATAATCTTTTCAATTTGATTATTGCCAAAAAGGAAATGCTGCTGCCCTGTAATGTTTTACACGTATTGTTGCTTTTATGAGGGGGATATGCTATAATTTGAATATTATGAGATTAGTGTGTTTATGTTTGTGGGGGGGAGAAGGGATTTTTTGTTAGCAATTCAGGGACAGTATGAGAATGGGCAGATTACGCTGCCTGGAGAAAAACCGGAGGGAGCAGCAGAAGTGCTTGTTATTTTTGATTTGTCCAAAGAAAAATAAAAAATAATGATATAGAAAACAGCCGAAAATTGTTTGACGAATTTACGGGCAGTATTCATAGGAAAATAGATGAGAAATTTGACGATTATATCTGAAACTGATGAGATGGTAAAAGCGGTTATTGACCGGAGTGAGTGGAATGATATAGAGGATGGTCTTCAAATGCAGTGCGCTTTAGTAGAACATTTGAGTAACACGAAATGTTAAAAATTTTATTACATCAGATGTTTCTGCTGTTTTGCCACAAGATTTGATGGCATTGGCAGATAAGACGGAACATAGATTATAGTAGTACGGAGGTCAGATATGAAAAGCGTGATGAAATGGTATCGGAACAGATATGTTGTATTAGTCCTGGCTCTGTTCGTTACATTGCTTGGAATTTATCATTTCAGTAAGGAAATATCTGGGATTGTGGCGGAACGTTCTGCTGCAGATATGTATAATAATACAAGTATATTTACCATGTATTTTAATGATTTCATGGAGGAGCATATCTCACGCCTGGAGGAGACAGCTTCTCTTTTAGGGGAGACGGTTCTTGCAGATGAGGAAGCTGCAAAAAAAATTTTAAAAGAAAAGCAGAGGGATTTTACAGCATATGCCATCCTTTATCCGACCGGGGAAAAAGCGTATGGTTCGGATGATGTTTCCCTGAACTTTAATCTGGTAAAAAGTGAGTATCTGGATACGCTTGTCAAGGATAAAAAAACATTGGTTTATGGAAATAGCGTACAGGATGATGACAAGATCAAATATATGGCGGTATGTACGCCGGTAATTTATAACGGCGAGGCCAGGGCGGTTTTGACGGGACTTATCCGCATGAATACGCTTTCCGAGGTTTTGCAGCGCTGGGAAGTGGCGCAGGATGGCTGTGCTTTTTTTATGACACTGCGTGGAAACTATCTGGCAGGCAGTGAGCGTTTTGAGGACCTTTTGGGCAAAGAAGCCGGAGATTTTATGACATACATAGTGAATTGCCGGATTAAGTCGGGAAATTTTAAGGAAGATGATATTTATAAGGCAGTTCAGCAGAAAAAAGATGTCATGATACAGTATGACTATGAAGGAGAGGGGTATGTTGCATGCCTGTCACCTGTGACCGGAACGGATTGGTTTATCGGTTACATGGATAAAGAAAAGGAATTTCATTTGTCCACATATTCTTTGGGTAAAAAAACACTGGTGTTTTTGTGGCTTGCCGTAATTTTGTGGGTGCTGGTCCTTGTTTATACAGTTTGTCTGATATGGCATTATGGAAAAGAAAAAGAACAGATGGAACGTTATGAAACCATCAGTAAATTAGACAAATCCATTTTGCTGGAAATGCAGTTTTCACCGAAAAAGCTCTGCTTTTTTGGAGATGTAAAAGAGATGTTCCATGTAAATACAAATATTCTCCGGGGAGAGGAGGTCTATGAAATTTATAATAAAGTCCATCCGGAGGATGTTTCCGTAAGGAAGCGCCTGCACCAGTTCTTTGAGGATACGGCAGAGGTGTTTTCGGCAGAAGTACGGATTGAAACGGAAAAAGGGAAGTACGGCTGGTTCCGGATTACAGGGACTCTGATCAAGGATTCCCATACCGGGCTGAACCAGAAATTCATTGCAAAGCTGGAAAGTGCGGACGAAGAAATTGCGGATGAAAAGAATTTAATGGAGCGTGCAGAGAATGACCTTCTGACCGGTGTGTTAAACAAAAAGACAATGGAAGAAAGAGTGGTGGAAAGCTTAAAAAATATACCGAGCAGCTCTTACCGGATTTTCTTTATGGTGGATCTGGATAATTTTAAAAATGTGAATGACAAGCTTGGGCATATTATGGGGGATAAAGCGATTGTGGATACAGCCACCAGATTGTCAGAAATTTTCCGCAGGGATGCTTACGTGGGGCGTCTGGGCGGTGATGAATTTGCCGTATGTGCGTCTTATGTTGCTTTTGATGAAGAAAGCTTATATAAATTCATTACGAAAAAGGCAGAAAAAATTTGTGAGGCAAATAGAAGGACATATGTAAATGGAGATATGGCAGTAGATATTTCAAGCAGTGTTGGTATTGCGATTGCGCCGGATATGGCTGCGGATTTTGAAACTCTGTATAAAAAGGCAGACAGTGCACTTTATCAGTCTAAAAACGGCGGGAAGAACTGCTATCATATTTTTGGACGGGATGTCTGAAACAGCGAAGCTGTAAAGTATTCCGGGCTTAGATTGGCAGGTTCTGGTTTGCTGGAAAAAATCAAGTGGAGTTATGGGGGGACATGTAACACAAAAAGTGTCAGATTGGGAGAAGGAATGGGGGAAGACGTATGAATGGATATATGTCCAGTGAAGTGATTTCACTCGCTATGTTAGCGATTACGCTTTTCTTTTATAATTTTAAAAACTGGGTTGATGTGAAAAAAAACAGGATTTATCTGGAGTTGCTGCACTGGGGGATTGCAGCGCTTCTTTTTGGTATGATTGGAAGTAGTCTTTTGTTTCTTCTGCCGCATTATGCAAGAATCATCAAAATTGTTTCCGGGATGTTCATGAGCGTTTTATCTGTGGGAATCTGTGTGCAGTTTTACTTGTATGATTTGGCTTTTCTAAGGACTTCAGAAAAAAAGGTAAGGCCTGAAATACGCATGGTAAGTATTTTAGCTGTGCTTAGTGTTTCATTTGTCTTTATTTCACCTGTTGTTGGATATGAAACCATTGAAAAATATCATATTGCGGACCAGTTCGGGCGTGGAAACCGCCTGCAGAGTGCAGTAATGTTATTCTGTATGGGATTGGGGGTGGCGCATATTATCTGGAATCAGGAAAATCTTATCATGCGCGAGTTTGTGATTCTTTTAATATTGAATTTTACAATTGCGGCGGATATTGTGGTTGAGATTATTTTAAATACGGGCAATCTGATGTCTCATTATGTCCTTTCTGTGGTTATGGTAACGGGGTATATGCTCCTGCATAATATGGACAGATACCGGTTTAAAGCAAGCGGATGTTTTTCCAGGGGCGGCCTGTATCGTGTGCTTCAGGAAAGAGAGGAGTACCGGCAGAATTTTTACTGCCTGGGCGTGGCGATCAAAAATATTGAAAGTATCACGAATTATTGTACAGAGGACGAAATTATTGAATTTCACAGAAGAATGGGAGAAATTTTACAGAAAAACTGTGGAAAACATGCAGTTTATCATACACACAGCTTTGAGTATATGCTTATGTATTCTTCGGCGGACCAGGTGAAGAAGAAACATAAGCTTTTGGTGGAAAAACTTCCGGATTACATCAGGATCAATGGAAAAAATGTGGCTTTGTCTGTAGATTATTATGCGGTGGAATTTGCAGATGCGGATTATTTGATGGAAAATTTCAACAGTGTCATTACCAGTATGCGTAAGCTTTCTGCAAAGCAGGGAAATAAGGATAAGCTGATTCATTATCATGGAAACCGGCAGAAGGATATTGAGAAAAATTTAGAGGCAATGCGTATCATCAATCAGGCCATTACAAACAGGGAATTCAAAATAAAAACGTCACCTATGATGTCCAGAAAACATCCGGATAAGTTTATGTTGGAGGCAGTTATATATGCGAACCTGGAGGATGGGGAGGATATCACACAGGAAGATATCTGGAGCCTTTCAGAAAAGATGGGTCTTTCCAAAGAATATGGAAAAGCAATGTTTGAACAGGTCAGTGAGTATATTGCAAAAGAGGAGCTGGTGACTTCCGGGATTAAAAAGGTGCATGTCAATATGACCAGTTATCAGCTGGAGGATGTGGAGTTAGCGAAGGAGTATGTGGAAATCATGAAAAAATACCATATTCCAGGAAGATTTCTTTGCTTTGAGGTGAATCTGAATCTGAGTTCGGATTATAAAAAGCTGGAATCCGTATTTGGTGTGTTAAGGGGGAATGGAGTTTCCCTTCTTTTGGACCAGTTTGGTGTCAGTGTGTGCAGTTTAAAGACGGTAATCAATATGCAGTTTGATGCGGTCAAGATCAATCACAGGATTACAAAGGCATTTTGTGCCAGCACGAGCACACAGCTGCCTTATCTTTTGGATATGCTGAACGGAAAAAACTGGAATGTGATTGTGGATGGAATTGATGAAGTAGTCTGGGCACAGCAGTTAGAAAGCCTGCAGTTTGCATATTCCCAGGGATATTATGTTGAAATGATGTATGAAAAAAAGAAGTCCGATGCTGCGAATGCAGAAATGATGGGTGCAGAGATGGGGGGTGCGCTGGTTGGATAGTCTGCTCTTTATGGAAATGGCTGCTACGGGCTTTTACGCATTGATTTTTTTCGTAGATCTGGTAAAAAAACAACTGCCTACAAGGCGGACCATGTTTTTTCAGCTCTTCCTTTGTGCATTGATGCTGAATGCCTTTTTTTCGCTGGATGTTTCCATTGCAAGACAGTTTGGAAAGTCGGTGGTATTATATGAAGCAGTACAGGTGATTTCCCTTTTTATGGGAGTAAGCTGCTGTATTTTTCTGCATATGCATATTCTGGCAACCGTCTATAAATTAGGCTCAAATCCTGTTACCATGTTTATTTTTGGTGTTATTCCGAATTCCATTTTGACTGTGTTTGTCCTTTTTTCACCATTTTTTAAATTGGCGTACTGGTTCGACAAGGCCGGAGTAATGCACAGGACAACACTTTTTGTGGTCGGGGGATGCATCATTTTATTCAATCTTTCTTTGGATATCAGCCTGGTCTGGAGGTTCAATAAACGGGCAACGCCAAGAAGGAAGCTGCTGTACAGCCTTTTGATTGTTATATATATGATTGCGATAGTGATGGAGATTTTTGGGCTTCCATATTTTTCTGTCTGGCATATCTGTATGGTATTTTTTATTTATGCCTACTATCTGACACAGCAGAGCCCGGATTTTTATGTGGATAATGTGACAGGCTTTTTTAACCGGAATGCGTTTGGAAATGTGTTATATGAGAGGATTCAATATAAGATACCGACCTCCTGTCTTTTGGTACGCGTGGCAAAATACGATTCAATGAATCAGATTTACAGTGCAGAGGTTTTGCAGAAAATTCAGACGGAAATAGGTAAGATTATTTTGAGGAACAGCAGGGATACCGCTGTTTATCATATCAGCCAGTCAACGTTCGGGGTGATTCTGCGTTCCCGTTCAGATGCAGAGGTGATTTACTACCGGATCAAGCAGAGCCTGGAACATACATGGAATCTGGACGGCACGCTTGTGAACCATGAATATTGCTTTTATGAAGTGACTTATCCGGAGTATGGGACAGATTATGATGAGATTGTGCAGAAAATCCATTATGCCCGCTCGGATCATGATACGCATCATAAGCTGGAAGAATTAGAGCATCTGAAGGAGGGGACGGTAAAGGAGGCTGCACAAAAGCAGGAAGTCTCCCATTTGATTGAAGAAGCAATCATGGATAATACCCTGGAAATTCATTTTCAGCCCATTTTTTCTTTTGAAAAAGGCAATATAACATCGCTGGAAGTTCTGGCACGTCTGAAAAATAAGAAACGGCAGTATATTGATCCGGAGTTTTTTATCCGGATAGCAGAGGAGAACCATACTATTATAGAACTGGGCCTGCAGGTATTCCGTAAGGCATGTATGTTTGCGAGCAGGAATCATATTTTTGACAAGGGGATTGAAAATATCAGCATCAACCTTTCTCCTGCCCAGTGCCGTTATGCGCATCTGACCGAGGAGCTGGTGGAGATTGCAAGCCAGTATCAGGTGCCAATGGAGCGTTTCCAGCTGGAAATTACAGAAAGCGAGTTTGTGGATAAAAAAGCGGTGGCGGAAACGTTGCACCGATTGAAAGAAACAGGCGCAAAGGTTGCACTGGATGATTTTGGAACCGGTTTTTCCACGCTTTCTAATATCATGGACCTGCCGGTGGATTATGTCAAGATTGACAAGAGCCTTGTCTGGTCCTTTGCGGAAGGGAAGAACCAGTTTTTGAATGATCTGATGCCAATGATCAAGGCAGAGGGAAAGAAGATTGTGGCAGAGGGAATTGAAAGTGCAGACCACATTGATATCATCAAAAAACTGCAGGGGGATTACCTGCAGGGATATTATTATTCAAAGCCACTGCCGGAGGAGGAGCTTTTAAGGTATTTGGATCGGTTCAATTCTGATGGGGAAAAGGGACAGGAAGATAATCCGGTGAATGGAGAAGAACCGGTGCCACAGACGGAGGTGTCAGATGAGAAAAAGAAATCGGAATAAAAAACATAAGAATATGTCCTCTTTTCAGGTTATTATTTTCAGTTTCTTTTGTCTGATCCTGCTTGGAACCCTGCTGCTGATGATGCCATTTTCTTCACATGACGGGCGCATCACTTCTTTTCCTGATGCAATGTTCACTGCAGTTTCTGCGACCTGTGTAACGGGGCTCATTGTAAAGGATACGGCTACGTACTGGTCCGTTTTTGGACAGGCTGTCATTATTTTGCTGATCCAGATCGGCGGTATGGGCGTTATTACCATAGGACTTGCCATCATAAGGGCTTCGGGCAAAAAAATAGGGCTTTGGCAGCGAAGTACAATGCAGGAATCCATATCTGCCCCGCAGGTTGGCGGGATTGTCCGGCTGACGGGGTTCATCCTTAAAATGTCAGCAATCATTGAGCTTACGGGAGCGGTGCTTCTTGCTCCTGTTTTCTGTAAAGATTTTGGCATTGGAAAAGGGCTTTGGTATGCCCTGTTCCATTCCATTTCTGCATTCTGTAATGCAGGTTTTGACTTGTTAGGGGTGCGTGAAAAATTTTCATCACTGACTACATACAGCAGCAATATTTATCTTAATCTTATTATTATGCTGTTGATTGTGACAGGGGGCATCGGTTTCCTTGTGTGGAATGATATTGGCACATATAAAATGAGATTCAAAAAATATTCCCTGCAGAGCAAAGTAGTTATATCTGCATCGGCAATTTTGATCTTGCTGCCTGCGTTGTTTTTTTTCTTTTTTGAATACAGTGGATTGGGATGGGTCGAAAGGACGCTTAGTTCCTTCTTTCAGTCAGTCACAGCAAGGACAGCGGGCTTTAATACGCAGGATTTGTCGCAGATGGGGGAATCGGGAACGGTAATCATGATCGTACTGATGCTGATTGGAGGCTCGCCCGGCTCCACCGCAGGCGGAATGAAAACGGCGACCTTTGCGGTATTGTTTCTTTCAGCCGTTGCCGTCTTTAAGCGTACGAATGATGTACAGTGCTTTAAAAGAAGAATCGCCGAGGAAACTGTCCGGAGTGCCGGGGCAATTTTCTTTATGTATCTTGTCCTGTGCGTTGGATGTGGAATGATCATCCATCAGATAGAATCTATCCCGCTTCTTACCTGCCTGTTTGAAACAGGCTCGGCAGTCGGGACGGCAGGTCTGACGCTTGGCATTACGGGCAGGCTGTCCATAATTTCTAAAGTGATTCTGATGATACTTATGTTTTTGGGCAGGGTAGGGGGACTTACGTTCATCTATGCGGCACTGCCGTCTGCGGATAGCAGTAATTCGCGTCTGCCGCTTGAAAAAATATCAGTGGGATAAAAAAGTCATAAAAGAAACAGGGGGTTAAATATGAAAACAGTTTTAATTATTGGCATGGGGGAATTTGGCAGCCATGTTGCCAGACGGATGGAAGAATTTCAGTGTGAGGTGATGGCTGTGGATATCGATGAAGAAAAAATAAATGAAATCCTGCCACATGTGACCGATGCAAAAATTGGCGATGGCACCAACGAGGAGTTTCTTCATTCCCTTGGGATAGGAAATTTTGATGTCTGCTTTGTTGCGCTTGGCGGACTGTTCCAGTCATCGCTTGAAACGACTTCACTTCTTAAGGAGCTTGGTGCAAGAAAGGTGGTATCGCGTGCAGCCAATGATGTACAGATGAAATTTCTTCTTAGGAACGGGGCAGATGAGGTGGTTTATCCTGAAAAGCAGATGGCGCTCCGCGTGGCAACAAAATATGCTTCTGACAGCATACTGGATTTTATACAGTTGGATGATAATTATTCCATTTATGAAATGAAGGTACCGGGGGAGTGGTCCGGCAAGTCCCTTTCCGGACTTGACCTGCGGAAAAAA
This sequence comes from uncultured Lachnospiraceae bacterium, assembly GCA_902795775.1. Taxonomy (GTDB): domain Bacteria; phylum Bacillota; class Clostridia; order Lachnospirales; family Lachnospiraceae; genus Butyribacter. Next base: position 11,872 of record CADBMP010000211.1, read on the forward strand.
TATGAAGTGAATATTCTGACCATTAAACGGGAAGATCAGGTTTTTATTCCATCATCAGATACCATTATTATGGAGGAGGATGTTGCTTTTGTCATTGGAGAAGCGAAGGATATCCAAAAATGCTTTAAAATTTAGAGCAGCTGTTTGGTGGTAATCAAGACCTGCATGATTTTTTGCAGGGGCTTCACATCACATGAAAGGGTGTGGGGCCTTTTTTCAAGAGGCGTGGTTAAGCCGAAGAATGGATGACAAGGAGGGAAGACCGGTGAGTGATTGGATCGTTGTGGTAGATGATGAGAAATTGAGCCTGCTCAATGCAAGAAATATGTTAAAAGAAGAAGGAATGCGGGTGAGCTGTATGCGTTCCGGGGAGGATTTTTTGAAATATATGGAAACACATCATCCGGATTTGGTTCTTCTTGATGTTATGATGCAGGATATGGATGGCTTTGAGGTTTATAAAAGGTTTCGTGAATTTGAAAAGAAAGAGGAGAGAAAAGAGACACCGGTTATTTTTCTGACCGGTGAGGATAATGTGGAAATAGAAAAAAGGGGACTGGAGATGGGTGCCTCTGATTTCATACGAAAGTCGTTCAACAGGGATATTTTATTAAAGCGGATTGAAAATACACTGGAAAATGTACGGAAAATAAAAAATCTGACAGAGGAGGCCAGTATGGATGGCCTGACAGGTTTTTTAAATAAAGCTGCAGGAACGGCAAGGATGAAGCAGGCCTGTGAGGAAAAAACGGGCGCATTTGCAGTATTAGATCTGGACAGCTTTAAGCTGGTCAATGACCTGTATGGCCATGATATGGGGGACAAGGTTCTGCAGGCATTTTCAGAAGTAGTAAGAAAGAATGTGCGCGAGGATGATATTGTGTGCAGAATCGGCGGTGACGAATTTGTGGCATTCTTTGGGAGCGTAAATGATGAGAAAGCTTTAAAGGCAATCACCAGACGGTTAAATGAGGAGCTTTTAGAGGCGGCAGGAAAGCTGATTGGAGCCGATTTTTCCGTACCGCTTGGAATTTCTGCGGGTGTGGTCAAGGTACCGGAGCATGGACGGGAGTATCAGGAGCTGTTTGCCAAAGCTGACAGGATGCTTTATCAGGTAAAGCAGAATGGGAAGCATGATTGTGCAGTATATGCCCCGCAGGAAGATGTCAGTCATTTGGAAGAAGAGGAAAATCTGGAAAAGGAAATGGCAATGCTGACAAAGATTATTGAGGAGAGGAATGAAAGTGAAGGCGCACTTATGCTGGGGATGGATTCTTTTGCCGCCATTTACCGTTTTGTCATGAGGTATATCAAACGTTATGAAATGGTAGCATTAAAGATGCTGATTTCAATTAATGTAGAAAAACAGGAAAATGCACAAGAGGAGAAGTCCGAACAGGAGTTAGAGAAGACGGCAGGAGAGTTTGGCAGGACTCTACAGGAAACGCTTAGAAAAAGCGATATTATCCTGTATTATAAAAAAAACAGATTCTTTCTTCTGCTTCCGGCATTTTTGGAGGAACATGCCGGGAAAGTGGAGAAAAGAATCAGGGAAGCATGGGAAAAGAGCGGGAACCACAAGGGAGTAAATTTAAAATTTGTGGCAGAGGGGATTGATTTCCGGGATTTGAATTTACAAAAGGAGAAGGAAGATTATTTTTGGCATGACCGCTAATATATTGAGTTGAAGCCGTCAAAATTTTTTTAAGAAACAAAGACGAGCTTGAGGACGGGCAGGCTGAAACGGTTCAGAAAGCAGAAAATGGAGAAAAAATATGAAGAATCAGACAAATCCGCAGGAGGAAATTAAGATACAGGTGACGGTCATGGTCATCATTACGCTTGCGTGCGGTGGGCTTATTGGGCAGTGTATTTCACAGAGGTGGGAATATTGGGCACTTCCGCTTTTGTTTCTGGGAAGTATTTCCATGTGGGTCATGTATGTCATGCAGTATGTGGGAGAACGGTTTCATGAGAATTTTTGTTTTATTTTTACTATGTTTCTCTTTTATTATCATGGGGCACATGGTTCCAATTTTTATGATGTGGCAGTTTCGGCATTGCTGTTCTTAGTGACGTTTTCCTTTTTTGACCGTATCCATTTTCTGTCGCTTGTCATGCTGGAATATATCATAATTATGCTGTTTCAGATGACTTTGCTGCAGCGTTCTGGGTTTTTACAGATTGATTTTCATACCGTATTAAGGCTTGGACTGCATATTCTGACTGTGCTCAGCGTATTTTTTCTATGCCGGAGGTCTGTGAAGTACAGGTTAAAGCTTTTGGAGGAGATAGAAAAAAAGAATGAAATGATACAGGAATCACACCGGGATATGGAGGATTTTCTGGCAAATATCTCGCACGAGTTAAGGACACCAATCAATGTGGTAAATGGGATGTCTGCCCTGATTTTGAAAAATGAGAGACGGGAGGACGTGGAAGCCATAAAGGATGCAGGGTTCAGGCTTTCAAACCAGATTGAGGATATTCAGGATTATACAGAAATCAAGCGCGGCGAGGTGGTTCTGGAGGAAGAAGCATATAGCATTACCTCCCTGATGAATGACTTTGTGGAAAACATCCGTATGAGGGAGGAAGAAAGTGAGCTGGAGGTGGTCATTGACCTGGATCCGAATGTGCCGGCCATGATGAAAGGGGATGTGAAAAAACTTCGTAAAATCCTGCGCCATCTGATTGATAATGCCTTCAAATTTACAGAAAAAGGCGGCATTTGTGTCAGAATTACTGCGATTCCCAGAAAGTATGGCGTAAATCTGAATATAGAGGTGTCTGATACGGGAAACGGAATGTCAAGGAAAGATATTTCACAGGTTTCCAAGGGATTTTATCAAGCAAATAAAAAGAGGAACCGGAGCACCGGCGGTATCGGACTTGGGGTGAATGTGGTCTATGGTTTTATACATAAAATGGAGGGATTTGTGAAGATAGAAAGCGAGAAGGGAAACGGGACTTCTGTTTTTATCAGCATTCCGCAGGAAACGCTGGATTACGCACCTTGCCTTGCCATTGATCATTTGTACGTCAGGAACATTATTTTCCATGTGCGGCCGGAAAAATACAGTGCTCCAAAGGTTAGGGAATTTTACAGGGAAATGGCAGTGCATCTGGCAGCCGGGCTCAAGGTCAATCTGTATGCGGCACCGGGACTGGAAGATGTAAAGGCCCTTTTGAAAAAAATGACAGTGACGCATATTTTTATGGGGTATGAGGAATATGTGGAAAATTTTGATTTTTTTGAAGAACTGGGCAGGAGCGATATTGTTGTTGCAGTATCAGCACCGTTGTCGTTCCGCGTACCGGAGGGCAGCGGGGTCATTCTGATGCCAAAGCCGCTTTACGGTTATCCGGTCACGAGAATTATAAATGACGGGCGTGAAATAAAAGGACTGAAAACGGAGAAAACACAGGAACGTCCGCTGCTGTCCGGAGTAAGGACCCTGATCGTGGATGATGAACCCATGAATCTTGTGGTGGCGAAGGGGCTTCTGGAAGATTATAAGATGATCGTGGATACGGCAAGGAGTGGAAAGGAGGCCATAGAAAAATATCTTTTTGGAAAATATGATTTAATTTTCATGGATCACATGATGCCGGAAATGGATGGCGTGGAAACCATGAAAAGGATAAGGAAACTGGCGGCGGATGCGGAACAGGAAATCTGCATTGTGGCACTTACAGCAAATGCAGCCAGCGGCGCAAAAAAAATGTTCCTAAGGGAAGGCTTTGATGGTTTTATCAGCAAGCCGATTGAGATCAGTGATTTTGAACGGGTAATGAGGCGGGTTATGTCTCAAAGCAAGGCAGGCAGAAGAGGAGGAACCGTATGAAATATATTAAAAAAATTTCAGACAGAATTAAAAATCCGGGCACGAGCTTTGAGGAACATATTGTGACCCTGCTTGCAGTTGTGGGTGATATTGCACTGTTGATCGCCCTGATTTTTGATATTCTTGGCAGGGAAAATATTGTGGAATGTATCGTGTTAGGTGCTCTGATTCTTGCTTTGCCGGCAGCGACTACATTTAGTATTCGCATTGGAAAGGTGTCCATGGGAGCTTTTATACAGACCTGTTTTCTGGTCTTTCTGATTCTTCCTGTCACATTTTTCTTTGGGGGCGGACCGGCAGGAGGCGGTGTTTTCTGGATTTCTTTTACCTATCTTTACATAGGGCTGGCATTAAGCGGCATCCGGCAGATTTTTATGATATTTTCCTTAAGCGGAATTGTGGTACTGGAGTATATTTCAGGGGGATATCATCCGGAGCTGGTCATAGGGCATGGAAGAGGCATGGTTTATCTGGATACGCTTGTATCAATACTTCTGGTGGGTTTTTCCATTTTTACCATTACGATGTACCAAAAGAAGCTTTTTTTACAGGAAAATAAACGGGCGCAGGAGGAAACAGAACGTGCAGAGGAGCTGAACCGTTCGCAGAACCGATTTTTTTCCAGCATGAGCCATGAAATACGGACTCCCATCAATACCATTCTGGGACTGAATGAAATCATATTGCGGCAGGAAGATGCGTCAGAGGAAATTGTCAGGGATGCAGAGAACATTCAGGGAGCCGGAAAGATGCTTCTTGCCCTGGTCAATGATATTTTGGATGTCAGTAAGATGGAAGCCGGGAAAATGGACATTGTGCCGGTGCATTATCATGTAGGTGCACTTGTTTCTGAAATTGTAAGTATGATATGGCTTCGTGCGAAGCAGAAAGGACTGCAGTTCGAGGTAAAGATCGATCCTTCCATTCCGGCGGAGCTTTTTGGTGATGAGGTGAGGATTAAGCAGATTCTGATCAATCTGTTAAACAATTCGGTAAAATATACAAAGGAAGGAACCGTCAGCCTGTATATGGAATGTCAGGAAAAAACGAAGGACCAGGTACTTTTGATGATGTCTGTTTCAGACACCGGCATAGGAATCAAACAGGATGTGCTGCCTTATCTTTTTGATGCATTCCGGAGGGTGGATGAGGAAGAGAACAGGAAAATAGAAGGAACGGGTCTGGGGCTTTCCATTGTCAGGCAGCTTGTAGAGCAGATGGGAGGGAAAATTGCCGTAAACAGCGTTTATGCCCAGGGTTCAACATTTACGGTCACGTTAAGACAGGCAGTCGCTGGTCCGGGCGTAATTGGTGAGATGAACATTACCGGAGAAGAAGGAACAAATTCTGTCAGGCATTATAAGTGCAGTTTTCGAGCCCCGGATGCATCTGTACTGATTGTGGATGATAATGAAATGAATCTGGAGGTGGAGAAAAAACTGCTTTCCGGTACCGGGATGGAAATCGATACTGCATCTGGTGGAAACGAGGCATTGGGAAAGACGTTGAACAGCCGGTATGATGTGATTCTGATGGATCATTTGATGCCTGAGATGGACGGGATTGAGTGCCTGAAACGGATCAGGGAACAGATGGGAGGACTGAACAAGGAGAAACCGGTCATTGCGCTGACGGCAAATGCAGGGGCAGAAAATAAAAAGCTTTATCATATGAGCGGATTTGATGGTTATCTTGTCAAGCCGGTTTCAGGAAGGCAGCTGGAGGAAATGATTTTAAAGTATCTTCCGGCGGAGAAGGTACTGCGTGGAGAGGGAGATATGTATGTTGGTGAGGAAATGAATACGGCAGACAGATATAAAAAGAAAGTGCCGGTCTTGATTACCACGAGCAGCATGTGCGACCTTCCGGAAGAATTGATAAAGGATCTGCATTTAGAGGTGATTCCATTCCGCGTGAATATAAACGGAAGAGTTTTTGACGATGGTACGGAGGCATGTGCTGATGAGCTGATCTGGTATATGGATGAAGAAAACCGGCTGCCGAAATCGGAGCCGCCGTCGGAAGCCGATTACGAGGATTTTTTTGCAGACAAGCTAAAGGGTGCGCATCAGATTATCCATATTGCCCTGACAAAAGGGGTGAGCGAGGAATATGAAAGGGCGACTGCAGCAGCAGGAGCTTTTGAAAATGTGGTGGTGTTCAATTCTGAGTGCCTGTCAAGTTCCATGGGAATCATTGCAATGGCTGCGGCACAGATGGCAAAACAGGATGAGCCGGTAGAAGAAATTTTGAAGGAATTGTACGAAATAAAAAAACGTATTCACTGCAGTTTTTTGCTTTCGGTGACGGATTATATGCAAAGAAACGGGTTCATTAAGGAAAAGATACACCGCTTTATGAAGGCTTTGGCACTCAGACCATCGTTAAAGGTAAGCAATAACAGGTTCGGCGTGGACCGGATCTATATGGGACGAATCAGAAAATGTTATAAAAAATATATTCATCATGCCATTCCTAAAAATACAGTGCCGGATTCCGGACTGTTGTTTGTGACCTATGCAGATATGCCGGAGGAGGAGTTAGTGTGGCTGGAACAGCAGATGAAAAAAAGATTTCCATCTGTGATGCTTATCTTTCAGGAGGCTTCCGCAGCGATTACATTAAATTGTGGTTCCGGTACTTTTGGTCTTCTGTATATGGAGAAAGGGAAACAGGATTATCATTTAAATTCTCTGTTTGGAAATTTAAAAGAGGAAGAACCAGATACAGGAGAAAGGAAAAAAAGGCCGGATGCAGAATGGAAAGACTTTAGGAAAAATGAGCCGGAGATGGACAAACGGACTCTAAGGGAAAATGAGCGGGGAGTAGAAAAACAGGTTCTAAGGAAAAATGAGTTTAAGGAAGAAAAGCAGCTTCCGGAGGAAAACAGTACAGAGAGCATAGAAGGGCTTGATATTGCGCAGGCAGAAAAGAATTGTGGCTCCAGGGAGGTATTTTTCATGGCACTGCAGATTTTTTATGACACGATTCAGGAAAAATCGGAGGAGCTGGAAGAATCATTCCGTTTGGAGGACTGGAAAAATTATACCATTAAGATTCATGCGCTGAAAAGCTCGGCAAGACTGGTGGGAGCCATGGGGCTTGTCAGGGATGCCGAGAGGATGGAGCATGCCGGAAAGTCTGGAGAAACAGATTATCTGAAGGAGCATCATGAGGAGTTGATAAAGGATTATCAAAGCTATCTGGAGCATCTGCAGAAAGTTTGTGGGAAAAAGCCGGAAAAACGAGAAAAGCCGGTGGCAGACCAGGCACGCATGGAGCGTGCTTATGAGAAGCTTTCAGAAGCGGCAGAGGATATGGATTTTGACAGGATAGAAAATATTTTTCATGAGCTTGGCAGGTTTTCCGTGCCGGAGGAAGAGAAAGAGCGGTTTGCACTGGTGCAAGAGAGGGCAGACCAGTTCGATTACAAAGGAATGCTGCAGGTTTTGAAAAAAATAGAAAAAGAATAAGGCAGGAATGGGAGAAAAAGGAGAGGCTTATGGTTCAGAAGACCTATCAGATTTACGATTTTGAAAATGGTGGATTTACGAAAGCGTTATATGAAATCAAGGGAATGACGGCTTACAGGGAAGCCGGTCAGGTACTTTTGGTGATTTATGAACAGAACTGGGACAAAGAAAAAATATTGCAAAAAATTGACTGTGTGAGGGAGATTCTTCCGAAAGCAGAAATTGTGGGACTGAATCACAGAAATGAGTGGAATCCTGTGGAACTTCAAAGAGAATGTTCTATATTAAATTTTTTCATGTTTAAAAAAAGAGCAGCTTATATTTATCATTATAATTTACTGGAGCTTTCTGACTATGAGCTGGGTAGGGCGTTGAATCATGATATAAGGTCGAGAAACTTGACAAAGGGAGCCATGATTTTTCTGGCAGAGATTTTCCGGAATCTGGATGAAATGTTAAAGGAGGCAGAACAGGAAATTGAGGAGATACCGATTTTTGGAGCACCTTCTGCCGCATCCGGTTTTTATGAGGTCGGAGGAGTGTCTTATGTATTTGATTCGGATGGCTGTTATGAAAATCATATGTTAGCGGTGCTGTTCTCAGGAGAGGATATTCATTTGAGGGTATCTTATAATTATGGCTGGACACCGGTTGGAAAGAGGATGAAGGTTACTAAAATGGATGGTCCGTTCCGGATACTGGAAATAGACCACAGGCCTGCAGCAGAAATTTATAAAAAATATCTTGGCTTGGAAGGTGCCGGATATATCATGACAAATATTTCAGAATTCCCTCTTATCATTGACCGCCCGGGGGCAAAGGTTGCACGTATTCCGGCAGGCTGTGGCGAGGATGGAAGCCTGTTGTTCGCAGCAGCGCTGCATGAGGGGGATTATGTACGTTTTTCGTATGGCGTGGTGGATGAGATTCAGGCAGAGGTCTTTTTTGACAGCTCAAAATATGGGGATTTTGTGCCGGATGGCATGCTTTTGATTGTGTGCATGAACCGTCTGCTCTTTTTACAAGAGCTGGAAAAACAGGAACTGGATTGTTACAAAAGGTTTGGACCGGAATTATCCGCTCTGCATGGAAATTCAGAGATTTACAGGCAGAACGGCAGCGGCGGTGAGCTGAACAGTGCCCTGGTAGCAGTGGGGATTCGTGAAGGAACGCCGGAGAGTAAGGAGTTTTCCGGGGATGCAGACAAATCCGGAGCGGAGCAGGAAAAGCGGACATTAAAGAAGAACATCCCGGGGCAGGAAGAACCTCAGAATGCAGCAGAACCAGAACGGGGAGAAGGCCAGGAGGATATTTTGGAGGTCATGCAAAAATTTCACATTCCTTTAGAGTACCGTCTGATGAATTTTATGCGTGCCGTAACGGAAGACTTAGAGGAACTGGCTGGGGAAGCAAATGCGGCGAACAAGGCAAAGTCTGCGTTTCTTTCCAACATGTCACATGAAATCAGGACACCGATCAATGCTGTGCTTGGGCTGAATGAAATGATTCTGCGGGAGAGTACAGATGAGAATATCAGAGATTATGCAAGGGATATTCAGAGTGCAGGAAATACGCTTATGGCATTGATCAATGATATTTTGGACTTTTCAAGGATTGAATCCGGCAGGATGGAGATTGTGCCGGAACGGTATGATTTATCCAGCATGATACATGACTTGGCCCAGATGACACGTATCAGGGTGAAGAAAAAGGGACTTCAGTTCCGGGTCAATGTATCGGAGGAACTTCCGGGTGAATTGTATGGGGATGATGTAAGGATCAAGCAGGTCCTGACGAATATTTTGACAAATGCAGTCAAATATACTCCTGATGGTTCTGTGACATTGAATATCAGTGGCCGCAGGGAGGGAGATGTGGAAATTCTGCGCTGTGAGGTGGAAGACACCGGGATTGGAATAAAGGAGGAGGATCTGCCGAGGCTTTTTGATGCGTTTCAGCGGATTGAAGAAAAACGAAACCGGCGCATTGAGGGAACCGGATTAGGCATGAATATCACCCAGGATCTTCTGTATGTCATGGGTAGTCATCTGGAGGTCGAAAGTGTGTATGGGAAGGGGTCCAGATTCTGGTTTGAATTGGAGCAGAAAATTATGAATGATACGCCCATTGGGAAATTTGAGGAGAGAATCCGGAATCATTCAGAGGAATATCATTATGAGCACAGCTTTGAGGCACCGGAGGCAAGGATTTTGGTGGCAGACGACAATGAATTAAATCTCAAGGTTTTTTGCAATTTGTTAAAAGAGACAAAGGTAAAGATTACACCGGTGACAAGCGGCAGGGACTGTCTGACAATAGCAGCAAGAAGAAAATTTCATATCATCTTTTTGGACCACATGATGCCTGGAATGGACGGACTGGAAATTTTAGAGCATCTGAAAAAAGATAAGGATTCACTGAATGCAGACACACCTGTTTATGTAATTACGGCAAATGCGGTGGCTGGTGCAAAGGAAGCGTATATTAAGGCAGGTTTCTGCGGTTTTCTCTCCAAACCGATTGATGTAATAAAGCTGGAGAAAATGATTAAAAAGGAGCTGCCGGAGGAGCTGTTGGTCAAAAAAACGGAATTTTGTGAGGATGACCACAGGGAAGATTAAAAGCAAAACACAGGAAAATAAGAAAAACAAAAAATATTGAATAACGAAGAAAAGCGGGCAGCCTCCCTAGTTCAGAGAGACTGTCCGCTTTGGTATGCACACGCCCGCATATGGAAATCTTAATCCTTCAAGATAATCTCATCAATACAGCGGTCTGTTGATTTTCCATCTGTATAAGTAAAATTCTTTTCTACAAACTTATCAATCAGGCTGTAATCATAATTTTTGTCTTCCAGAGCGTTCAGAAGTTCAGGAAATGTTTTGATGATATAGCCCGGGACAGTTTCCTCGTATGGTTCATAAAAAGCCCTGGTGCTTTCATATGCCCTCTGGTCAAAAGCAAAGAAGTACATTGGACGGCGCAGCAGAGAATATTCATACATGACAGAGGAATAATCGGTTGTCATGGTATCTGCAATAAATAAAATATCATTGATTTCGCGGTAATCAGAAAAATCCAGGATATAATCCTTATATTCTTCCGGAATCTGTACCCGGCCGGGTACAAACGGGTGCATTTTGATGATCAAAAGCTCGTTATGTTCTTTCAGTGATTTTCCCCATGCCTTCAGGTCCAGTTTTTCATAAGGAAAATATGCAGATTTTGCACCGTTTCCACGAAAAGTAGGCGCATACAGATGAACCCGGTTCCGTTCCTTCAAAATAGGATATTCTTCCCGAAGCTTCTGCGTGATTTCTTTTTTGTAAGCTTCATTAAAAAACATATCGGTTCTTGGCACGCCGGTAGGGATGAATACCTTTTCCGGAAGTCCGAATGCTTCTGCATTATGATGCCCGGAGTGCGGTGAATCGACCGGCATATGCGTATAGCATTTGTGGGCGCGCGTGTTTACTGCAGGCGCTCCTTTTTTCCCGATGCGTTCAAAACCGACCGCCTTGAATGCTCCACATGCGTGCCAGACCTGAACAAATTTCACATCTTCTGGAAAATCAAATTTATATACGAACGGAAAGAAATCATCAATCAGGATGATATCGCTTAATGCCAGCTTTTTGGTCAGCTTCATGGCGCCAATGATTCCACGCCCTTCATTTATGGTAGGATAAAAATCCATCCATACGCGGAACTGCTCCAAAAGGCCGCGTTCTTTCATGCGGTTATAAATAAATTCTTCATTTCCGCCAATGACGGCCCTGGATTGTGAAGCAAATAAAAGTGTCTTTTTGCCTTTCTTTTTCTGGCGTTTTTTTTGCAGACGGTTAAAATAATTGATCTGCATCTGCTGTTTCATTGGCATGAATAAATTATGGAGCTTTTTCTTAGTCCGGTTCAGGGAGGCCATGATGGCTTTCCTGATTCCACCGCCGGATCCTTTGAAAAATTGTCCGGTAATGGACAAAAAGTATGAATCATCATCTAAATCCAATTTGGAAATTGCCTCATAAATTTCTGTGCCGTTGCCGGAGGATTTCCGGGAATTCCAGAAACTCAAATGATTGTCATTCTTTTTTAAAATGCTGCGGAATTCATCCGTATCCTGTTCGGCGGTAATTAAACGTCCGTTTTCTGCAATGTGGTGCATTTCTTCAGAAACATATGCAGGCCAGACTTTTTTATGGCATCGGATACGAAGATAGTAATTTCCGGTCAGAAGCGGCATTTTATTCCGGATGCTTAAAATGTGGTAATGTAATTGAAAGGTGCGGTCTTTCTGGTTGATTTCTAAAGACTCCGGTGAAAATTTTCCATGAAATCCAGATACATCTTCAAGATAAATTTCAGCATGTTTTAAGTCTCCCACATCTTCTGTGATATGACCGCTGATATAAAAAAGTACCCTTGCAAAATGAAGCTCATCTATAATGATTCCGCTTCTTGTGTTATCTTCCATGAGATGTTGTTGCCTCCTTGTAAAATGATTAAAGTCCCGGCTGTGCCCCAAAGCCATTTTATCTAGGAATCTATGGTGTTGGCAGCGGGTAATGTGGCAGAATGATTTTTAAGGACAAACGCCACGCGTTTATTATAATGAATTAGATGGAAATTTGCAAGAAGAACTTACAACGTTACAGTTCCTGCTTGTTAAAAAAAACTTGACTTTTTTTTAAAAGAATATTATTATATTTATTGTTAGCACTCGGATGGATAGAGTGCTGACTAAAAGGCGTAAGCAATCAGGTCCATACATTTAAGCCTGCCTGCAGGCGGTGGACATATCATAAAAAGGAAAAGGAGCGATTATTATGCAGACAAAAACCGGAAGTTTATCAATTGAATCAGAAAATATGTTTCCTATTATAAAGAAATGGCTTTATTCTGACCATGATATTTTCATTCGTGAATTAGTATCGAATGGCTGTGATGCCATTACAAAGCTGAAAAAGTTAGAGGTCATGGGCGAGTATGATTTTGCGGATGATTATAAGGCTGCCATTCAGGTGGAAGTTGATTCAGAAGGAAAGACCATTACTTTTACGGATAATGGAATCGGCATGACGGAATCTGAGGTGGAGGAGTACATCAACCAGGTGGCTTTTTCGGGAGCAACGGATTTTCTGGAGAAATATAAGGATAAGACGAATGAGGAGCAGATTATTGGCCATTTTGGACTGGGATTTTATTCCGCGTTCATGGTAGCAGATTCTGTGGAAATTGATACTTTGTCATGGGAAAAGGATGCAGTGCCGGTACACTGGGAGTCCGAGGGCGGCATCAATTTTGAAATGAAGGATGGCACGAAGGAGAAAGTGGGTACAAGGATCACGCTTCATCTTTCCGAGGACAGTTTAGAGTTCGCCAATGAGTATCGCGTCAGGGAGGTACTGAACAAATACTGTTCGTTCATGCCTGTGGAAATTTTCCTTTCTAAAGCAAATGCCGAGCAGGAATATGAAACAATCGATGCGGCAGATATCCGCGAGGATGATGTGGTCGTGGAGCGTTTTACGGAGGAAGCAAAGACAGAGGAAAAAGAGAAGGAGGACGGCACAAAGGAAACTGTAGAAATTTCGCCTGCAAAGGAAAAGGCAAAAATTAACAAGCGTCCGGTTTCTTTGAGCGATACCACTCCTCTTTGGACAAAGCATCCAAACGACTGCAGCGAGGAGGATTATAAGTCCTTTTACAGAAAGGTATTCAATGATTATAAGGAGCCTTTATTCTGGATTCATTTGAACATGGATTATCCATTTAATCTGAAAGGAATTTTATATTTTCCGAAGATTAATACGGAGTACGATAATCTGGAGGGTGTCATCAAGCTTTACAATAATCAGGTGTTCATTGCAGATAATATCAAGGAAGTGATTCCGGAGTTTTTGATGCTCTTAAAGGGCGTAATCGACTGTCCGGACCTGCCGTTAAATGTTTCCAGAAGTGCTTTGCAGAATGACGGTTTTGTTAAGAAGATTTCAGATTATATTACGAAAAAAGTGGCAGATAAGCTTTCCGGCATGTATAAGGTGGAGCGGGAAAGTTATGAAAAATACTGGGAGGATATCAGCCCATTTATTAAATATGGCTGCTTAAAAGATGAAAAATTCAAGGAGAAGATGCAGGAATTTATCATCTTTAAGGATTTAGAGGACAAATATATCACGCTTCCGGAATATGTGGATGAGAGAAAGAAGGCCCTTGGCCTGGATTCGGATGCACCTGAGGTCGAGGAAAGCGTAGAGGCAGCAGAGGAAAAGGATGCTGCGGAAGCAGACGGGGAAGAAAAGGAAGAGGAGCCTGTAACGGTCTATTATGCGACGGATCTGCAGCAGCAGAGCCAGTATGTCAATCTGTTCAAGGAGCAGAACATCAATGCAGTCGTGCTGACGCATACGATTGACCAGCCGTTCATCAGCCAGTTAGAGCAGGGAACGCTTAAGGTGAAATTCCAGCGTATTGATGCGGACTTGACAGATACCATGACGGAGGAGGAAGACGAGGAGCTTTTGAAGAAGCAGACTGAGGAGCTTTCTGAAATCTTTAAGAAGGCACTTTCCAAAGATAATCTGGAAGTCAAGGTGGAGAAACTGAAGAATGAGAATATCTCTTCCATGATGACGCTTTCTGAGGAGACGCGCCGTATGCAGGATATGATGAAGATGTACAGCATGGGCGGTGCCGGAATGGATATGGGCATGTTCGGCGGCGGAGAGACACTGATCCTTAATTCAGCAAATAAATTAGTACAGTATATTCTGGAAAATAAAGAGGGAGAGCATACAGAGCTGTTCTGTAAGCAGCTGTATGATTTGGCAATGCTTGCGCATAAGCCGCTCCAGGCAGAGGAAATGACAGAATTTGTGGCAAGGAGCAACGAAATCATGATGCTTCTGTCTGCGCAGTAAATGCCGGATGAATTCAGTCTGGTGTACCTTATTAAAAAACGATATATGGGTATCCCTTAGGTATTTAAAATAAGCTGTGAATCGTAACAAAAAAGTTACTGTTCACAGCTTATTTTTATTACAGGAATAATGTGTATCGGCATTCAGAAATTTTTACGGGTTTATTGTTCTGCACAAAAATATTTCACAGGAATCAAATTTTTTTTCTGCTGTTTTGGCAGCAAAACGTGCTAGAGCTTCTTCGCGGAATAATCCATAAATTGTGGGGCCGCTTCCGCTCATGAGCGCACCAAGTGCTCCATTCTGAAAGAGAAATTCTTTTAATTCATTTAATACCGGGTATTCGCTTATGGTTACAGCTTCCAGCGCATTTCCCAGGTTTTGTCCTAAAGAAATGTAATCTCTGTGTGTAATGGCATCAACGGCAAGTTTTGTATCCGGATGGGAGCAGAGATATTTTGTATCATATTTTTTGAATATGTCTGCAGTACGGATGGAAAACTCTGGTTTTATCAGAACCACATGAAGATTTCCAGGATTTGGAAGCGGTGTCAGAATTTCACCGATTCCTTCTGCGAGCATGGTACCTTTGTAAATGCAAAATGGTACGTCTGCACCCAGAGTGGCACCTAATCTGGAGAGCTCGTCTTCCGGGAGACACAGATGAAAGAGCTTGTTGATTCCTAAAAGGGTGGCAGCACAGTCAGAGCTGCCTCCTGCAAGTCCTGCAGCAGCCGGAATGTTTTTTTCAAGCTGGATGGAAAGACCGCCTTTTAGGGAATAGGTCCGGAACATCAGCCGGGCTGCCTTATAGACCAGATTATCTTCTGTTTCCAGAGGCTCGGGCAGCTCTTTTGACATGGTAAGTGTAATGTCGGGCGTATCCGTTGCTGTAATGGTAAGCTCATCAAATATATTAATAGACTGCATGATCATTTTCAGGTCATGATAGCCGTCTGGAC
>CADBMP010000212.1 GCA_902795775.1 uncultured Lachnospiraceae bacterium
TCGCTTGATGAAAGAGTATTACAAATATTTTTCAAAATACTCAAAAGGCAGGCAGCCGGAGAATAAGGTGGCGTGGGTGACATCATTTACCCCTGTGGAAATTTTAGAGGCTCTTGGGATTTCCTATTATTATCCTGAAAGTTATGCAGCAGTAATTGCTGCAAGCGGGAAAGAGCAGGAATCAATGAAGGCAGGCGATGGAGACAGCCTGTCGAGGGATTGCTGTTCATATTCATGCTGTTATAATGGGTGTCTTGGTTTGGAAGATGGTCCAAGAGGGATACCACCAAAACCGGATGTTCTTATTGCCACCAATAACCAGTGCAATACGCTTCCAAACTGGTGGAATGTCCTTTCTGTAAAGTATGGTGTCCCGCTTATTGTAATAGATTATCCGGGAGAAAGCGTGGACAGGGAAACGGCTTTTTCCTATGTAAGTGCACAGCACAGGGACTTCATCAAAAAGATGGAGGAGCTTTCCGGCAATCATCTTGATGAGAAGGCTGTAGAGGAATTGATAGAGAACAGCAAAAGAAGCGTGGCTGCATGGGGCAGGGTGATAGAACACTTCCCGCAAAAGGATATATCGCCAACGGCTCTGTTTGATGACATAAATTTCCTTATTACTGCACGGTGCAAGGCGGAAACATCTGAAATGTACCTGCTTTTGGAAGAAGA
The DNA here is from genome assembly GCA_902795775.1 of uncultured Lachnospiraceae bacterium. GTDB lineage: Bacteria > Bacillota > Clostridia > Lachnospirales > Lachnospiraceae > Butyribacter. The sequence continues at coordinate 679 of CADBMP010000212.1, forward strand.
GATAAAGGCGAAGCCGGATGCCGATGCATCAAAGATTCCGGTGTTTTGGCTCGGATATCCTTTATGGTATCATTCCAACAGGTATCTTTCGGAGTGTATGAGCGGTTTCAGGGTCGTGGGGGCAAACTACCTTACATGGTGGAGCCTCGACTATAGTGGTGAAGATATGCATGAAAAGCTGTTTTCTGCTTATAACTATACTTTTTTGAATCTGCAGCAGGAAAACAGGGATAAGAAGCTTTCGGAGATCATTAGGGAATCGGGTGCAGAATGTGCGATTGTTCTTCATAATAAGAGCTGCAAATGTGACTTTGTTTCTGCGAGAAATGTCAAACTGCCGCAAGCGGAGCTTGATATAGATATGATTGATAGAGAGTATCTGAATGTTGATAAGGCGGGAGGGCAGATAGAACTTCTAAAGGAGACGGTATGTACCGCATAGGGATAGATGTCGGGTCGACATATACGAAATATTGCATCTTAAAGGATGGAAAGATAGACAGCCTGTTTATGGAAAAGACACCAATCAGGCAGAAAGAATACTTTGAACAGAAGATAAAGGAACTAAAGGAAGAATATCAGGAGCCGCATATCGTTTCTTGTGGTTACGGGAAAAAGAATGTTTCAGGAGTTAGAAACATAAATGAGCTGACCGCCCTTGCAAGGGGCTGTTTCCATGAGACAAATGAGGATGGCGTTATTTTAGATGTTGGTGGACAGGATACAAAAATAATAACACAGGAGAGTGGAAAGCTGAAAGAGTTTTTCATGAATGATAAATGTGCTGCCGGCAGCGGGATGTTTTTATCCAATGCTCTTGATATGATAGGACTAGGATTTAACGAGATTAATTTCGTGAATTTGCAGGAGGTGCCGGTCAAATTATCGTCCACCTGCGCAGTTTTTGCCCAGAGCGAGATAGTGGAGATGATTGCTGATAACAGAACGGAGCAGGAAATCCTGCAATCCGTTGTGTGGCAGATTTTCATAAAAGCAAAACCGCTTCTTGCAAAAATATCAGGGGAAAGGCTGCTGCTGTCCGGGGGATTAAGTCAGATACCCGGTATCACTGAGTTTGCATCTAAGGCGATGGATTGGAAGTGTGATGTCATAGATAACGGCACTTATTTGGCAGCAATCGGATGTGCTGTTCACGAATCATAGGAGGGACAATGGAATTTACAGTCAGGCAGATAGAAGAGACAGACCTTGAGCGGATTATATATTGGCGCATGCTGCCGGAGGTTACGGCTTATATGAATACCAATCCCAAACTGACGCTTGAGGGGCAGAAAAAATGGCTTGCGTCTTTAAAAAATAAGGATACGGTCAAATACTGGATGGTTGAGGTGGATGGCAGACCAGCCGGTATTATAAACCTTGCAGACATTGATTATGAAAAGAAAAACACTTCCTGGGGCTATTATATAGGGGAAACGGGTTTAAGGTCGATGGATTTGGCGATTTCTCTTGAACTGAGCCTTTATGATTATGTTTTTGGAACAATGGGGCTTGAGGAAATCCATGGAGAGGTCTTCAGTATCAACAAAGGTGTGGTGAAGTTACATAAGCTGTGTGGATGCCGTGTTGAGAAAATTGTTGAGGGGGAAGTGGAAAAAGAAGGGGTAA
>CADBMP010000213.1 GCA_902795775.1 uncultured Lachnospiraceae bacterium
CAGATATTAGATGAAATAAAGAGAGAACCGGAAAAGGGATTTCCGCAAGAATTTATTGAGCTGATGGAAAATTCTGTCTTTCGGGTACCTGCAATCCTGCCGCCGGATACTCCGCCTGATATCATGCGCCAGATGATGGAGGAAGGCGGACAGAACAAAATGCTGCCGCCAGGTGCAAATCCACGCCCATGTGTACTGGAAAACGGAAATGGTGATAAATTCCTTCCACTTTTTACAAATTTGGAACAGTTGGAAAAGGGTGGGGAAAATGCGCCCCAGTTTCCTCTTACGCTCAATATTCCGTTTAAAGACTGTATCAACATGTTAAAACAGAACCCTGAAGTCAAGGGGGCGGTAATCAATCCTTATACACATAATCTGGTGGTACCGGTCAATATTCCGGAGCAGGAAATAAAAAAAGAGATAACAAAAGAGGTTACGATAGACGAATACCATGTACTGATGCGCCAGACCTTTGAATCAAACATTTTACCAAAACATCTTTTTACTGAAAAAGGAGCCTGTGCCAATCGGCTGAACAAAGAACGCGGAAAGTATGTAAGGGAGCTCTTTGAAGAGGTATATTTAGGAGAAATTGCCTGCCCTTATACGGAGGACGATTTTGATTTCCTTGCCATGCAGATTACAGACGACCTTTTAGTGATTCAGCTGACCATGCCGCGCAAGTACAATAACATGAATACGGCGTCCTCCATTTTCCTGGCATGGGACAAGGCAAAGGACAAGGCATGGTATTACGCACTGGTAAGACCGCAGGATACCCATCCGGTGCTGGTGGATAAATTCGAGGATGCTTCTTTAAAACAGCATGAAACAGTGACGCAGGAAAGCGGACTTTTAACCTCTGTCATCGAAAGAATCCAAAATGACGGAAAAGAAAATGAATAAAACACTTGCATATCATTTCATTTGTGCTTATACTTGTTTATAGCATGCGTAACGGATTTTTGGCAGCAATCTGCCAGAAGAAGCGTTGAAAATCCGGCGCAGGAAACGAAACAGGTTTCTGACATTAGATTCGTTTCTTAAAAATACATTTAGGAGGTTGTTAAAATGAAAGAAAAAGTAATACTTGCCTATTCCGGCGGACTGGATACAACTGCGATCATTCCATGGTTAAAGGAAAATTATGACTATGAAGTTATCTGTGTCTGCATTGATGTCGGACAGGAAAGCGAATTGGACGGATTAGAGGAAAGAGCAAAATCATGTGGTGCATCAAAGCTCTACATTGAAGATGTGATTGACGAATTTTGTGATGATTACATTGTTCCATGCGTACAGGCAAATGCCATCTATGAAAATAAATATTTACTTGGAACTTCTATGGCAAGACCTCTGATTGCAAAACGTCTTGTTGAGATTGCACGTATGGAAGGTGCTGCTGCCATCTGCCATGGTGCCACTGGAAAAGGAAACGACCAGGTGCGTTTTGAGCTTGGCATAAAGGCACTGGCTCCGGATTTAAAGATTATTGCTGCATGGAGGGATCCGAACTGGACCATGGATTCCAGAGAGTCTGAAATTGAATACTGTAAGGCACATGGCATCCATCTTCCGTTTTCAGCGGACAGCAGCTACAGCCGGGACAGGAATCTGTGGCATATCAGCCATGAGGGATTAGAGCTTGAAGATCCGGCAAATGCACCGAATTTTGACCATTTGCTGGTACTTGGGACAACCCCTGAAAAAGCACCGGATGAAGGTGAAATTGTGACCATGACCTTTGAAAAGGGAGTTCCAAAGAGCGTAAACGGGAAAGAAATGAAAGTTTCCGATATCATCCGCACCTTAAACAAGTTAGGCGGAAAGCATGGAATTGGAATCGTGGACATTGTGGAGAACCGCGTAGTAGGCATGAAGTCTCGCGGCGTATATGAGACACCGGGCGGAACCATTCTGATGGAAGCACACCAGCAGTTAGAGGAGCTAATCTTAGACCGCGATACTTATACTTTAAAGAAGGAAATGGGAAATAAATTTGCTGATATCGTGTACGAAGGAAAATGGTTCACACCGCTTCGTGAGGCTGAACAGGCATTCATTGAAAGCACCCAGAAATATGTGACAGGAGAGGTGAAGTTCAAGCTTTACAAAGGAAATATCATTAAACAGGGAACGACCTCACCATATTCCATTTATGATGCAGATATTGCTTCCTTCACAACCGGTGAATTGTATAACCATGTGGATGCAGCAGGCTTTATCAACCTGTTCGGGCTTTCTTCCAAGGTACGCGCCATGAAGATGGGACCGTTTGAGGAATTAAAAGAGAAATAATTTATCCCCCCTTAAAGATGTACAGGATGGCAGACTTTTTGTCTGCCATCCTTCAACTTTAATGAAATGAAAAGCTGGCTTGCATAAAATCCAAAACAGAAGTATAATGGAGATTATCGTCAGGGTGGAGAAACATTTGACAGAAAGGCGGGAAAAAACGTGAGCAAAGAAGAAAAAGAGGTTTATATGGACCAGATTACCGTAAAGGCAGAAACGCTGATTGAGGCATTGCCTTATATCCGGGATTTTAACAATAAAATCGTTGTGGTAAAGTACGGTGGAAGTGCCATGACGGACAAAAAATTAGAAGAAAGCGTCATCAAGGATGTGGCACTGCTAAAGCTTGTTGGGATGCAGCCAATCATTGTACATGGCGGTGGAAAGGAAATCAGCTACTGGGTCGGTAAAGTCGGCATGGAAACAAGATTTGAGGATGGATTTCGTGTAACCGATAAAGACACCATGGAAATTGCGGAAATGGTATTAAATAAAGTAAATAAATATCTGGTGCAGAGAGTGGAGCATTTAGGAGTAAAGGCAATCGGGATTTCAGGAAAAGACGGCGGCATGCTTCAGGTAAAAAAGAAAATGCCAAACGGAAAAGATATCGGATTTGTCGGAGACATTGTCCATGTAGATACAGAAATCTTAGAAACGCTTTTGCTAAATGACTATATCCCTATCATTGCACCGGTAGGCATGGATGAGCATGGAGAAACATATAATATCAATGCGGATGATGCAGCATGTGCCATAGCCAGTGCAGTACAGGCAGAAAAGCTCGCTTTTCTGACGGATGTGGAGGGCGTCTGCATGAATCCAAACGATCCGTCCACCTTAGTCCCTGTCATGAACCTGATTGAAGCAAATCATTTAATTGACAGTGGTGTCATAAGCGGTGGAATGTTACCGAAAGTAAATAACTGTATCAAGGCGGTAAACGGCGGCGTAAGCCGGGTACATATTTTAGACGGCAGAAGGGAACACTGCCTGCTCCTTGAGTTCTTTACCAAAAAAGGAATCGG
>CADBMP010000214.1 GCA_902795775.1 uncultured Lachnospiraceae bacterium
TATCGCCAAGATTTTTGTATAATCTTTTAATGATAGCATTTCTCTTATTTACCATATCAATTCTTTGGATAATATCATTCAGCTCAACACCATAATATGTCTCTACGCCTTCTTTATATGCCTTAATCGTGGAAGCAAGAAAAGCTTTTGCACCTGGCACCCCATACGAAGGAATTGGCATTTGAAACAGGAATTTTTTCGCATCAGAAAGATAGCTGCTGATAGTCCGAGTACTGTCACAGCTCTTGGGAAATACTGCACCATCTATACTTTCATCTTGGATTACCTGTGATATAAAATCAGAAACATATCCACAATAATGAGAGATATTCCTATCCCCGGCATACTGCGAAAAACGAATCGTATCGCAAATCTGTTCAGGCACAAAACCGGATAATGATAAAATCCTCATCTCTTGCCTCCAAAAATCCACTCATTGCTCATATAAAATTTCTCCAGACCATTTACCTTTTCAATATCCGGCCTGTATTCAAAGGGCTTTGCTTTTGCGGTTTCAATCAGAGACTCCTGCACATCCTGAACCATAACTTCCCTGCAAAAATCACATAGATTAGCCACACGCGCCCTGACACTGTTTACCCTGTTCCTGTATAATTTGCTTATATCCGGAGTAAGGTAATACTCCATTCTGGAAATATCTGTATCTACTAATACAGTCCCATGCTGGCAGATGATTCCGTCTTTTTCATACACAGCATTTCCAGATACCTTCTTCCCTTCTACCGTCAGGTCATTCCTGTCATTATAAACTGCCTCAATGCCAATAAGCAGAAGTGCTTTTTTTAACAGCCTGTCATATCTGCAATCCCCCTGCACGGAACGGGATATCAAGGAATAATTCAAATTCCCGGAATCATGGTAAACTGCCCCACCACCTGAAAGACGTCTTGCAAGCCTGCCTCCGTCATCAAGAAACTTGTCCGCTTTACACTCATTATAAATATCCTGATTTCTGCCGACAACGATGGTGTCCTCATTCTGCCACAGGTACAGAATTGCCTCGTCACCTTTTATATGATCCATCATTTCCTGCTCTAATGCAAGATTTCGATATGGATTCATCTCACCGGAAATCAAATAATAAAAATCACTCATCTACTCTTTATGCGACTGCATCCAAGGCTGGCTGATGTGTTTGGCATATGCCGCCTCATCCATCAGATTATCTGCGACCTCGTCTGCCTTTACTTTAATAAGCCAGCTTTCATTTGGTGCATCATTGATAAGATATGGCTCATCAACCACATCCTCATTCACCTTCATGACCTCTCCGGATACGATGGACTCCATATCCATCACGGTCTTTTTGCTCTCAACATCCCCAAACCGCTCATCTATCTTTACCTGTTCGCCCGGCTCCGGCAGATTTATAAACATAATATCTCCGAGTTTCTCCTGCAAAAAATCCGAGATGCCTATGATTGCCGTTTCCCCATCCATTTCAATCCACAGATGTTTTTTACTGTATTTCTTTTCCATCTTTATTTTTCCTCTATATGTTTCATGATAGCGTTGATCAGTTCACCAATATTCCTGCTCCCCGTTGTTTCATCCAATGTAAATCCAATATTGTATGTCTGCTCTATCTCGTCAATCAGAGAAAGGTGTGTAAGACTGTCCCAGCCCTCCACATCTGCAGCTGAAGTGGCTTCCGTAATCACAAGGCTGTTGTCTTCAAATACATCCCTGCAGATTTCGCTTACTTTTTCAAAAACCTCATTCCTGCCCATTATCGTCTTCCTCCCTAATATAATTGTTTAGCTTTTTAAAACGGTCTACATGCAGCAAGTAATGGTTATCCTCTGTCTTTGAAAATCCCATTTTTTCATAGATATCCTTTACCATGTTGTTTTTCGCAGTAGGAATATACTCCGCAGTAATCGTCTTAAATCCATGAACAGAAGCATCTTTTACAAGCTGATTTACAATGAACTCCTCCATTCCCCTTTTCAAGACCCTGCAGCTCATAAGCCATGTATCTATAAAAATTTCCTCTGGGGAACGTTTCTCCATGATAATTACACCTACAAGCCCATGATTGCCAAACTTGTCCCGTAATGTATAATATAAGGTAAGATAATCATCGCTTTCATCAATCCGCTGTATATCTGCTTCCGTATATCTTTTCGTCCTAAGATTAAACTGGTTTGACCTCTGTGTCAACTGTGCGATTCTTGGATACTGCAGCGGCTCAAATTTCTTTGCGGTTCCCACCATTTCAAGCCCCTTCAGATAATCATCTATCGACTCATATGTCCGGGACATCTTTTTTCTCTCATATTCTGCCTGATAGAGCTTTGTCCGGTCACTCCCTCCTGTATATGATGCAGTTTCAAAATAATTCTTTTCCTGCAAAAAAGTAAGCCATGCCGCCGGATCCTCCGGAAGCTCCGGAACCTCTATCTGAGGTATCATTTCCCGGACAAGGTTTCTTTCAAACGGATTATCATCGATAAAGATGATGGAATCCATTCCAATATTTAACGTTTCCTGTATGACCTTTATGTTTGAAGCCTTGTCATCCCAGTTGGCCACAAACACAGAAATATCATCAAGTCTTAAAACCATCTCCTCATGCTTTTCAAATGGTTCTCTCGCATTGGCCTCATCGTTTTTACTGCAGACACAGAGAATGATGCCATACTCCTTCAACTGTTTTAACCACAGTTGAAAGTTCGTAAACACATGACCTTTTCCTAACTCTCCAATTTCAATGCCGGCAAGTCCATCATCCCCTACTACTCCTCCCCACAGGGTATTATCCAGATCAAGAATGATGCACTTTTTTATCTGTCCCCTCATGGCTTTTATAACATCTACTACTGCCTTCGCAAGATAAGGTAATGCCGGCATCGCCACAGGCATTTTAGAGCTGTAATAAAGCCGTGGATTAAAATATCCATTTCTCCCAAGACTTATCTGGACAGACAAATTGTCGATAACAAATACGCGGCTGTCTCTTTGTGCTTCTTCTTCTATTAGAAAATTCAACTTCCGGACCTGATAGATAAATGTTGAATCTACCTTGCATGAATACTGACCGAGAGCTTTATCATCCAGCTCCGTCAAATTCATTTGTAAAACCATCGCCTGAGAGTTATTTGATATCAGCTCCCAATACTGCCTTATCTTTTGTATGTAGTCTTCTGCAAAGGTGCTTCTTTCCGAAACGCCCAGCCACAGGAACTCCTCATATATTTTTTCCGTCCCCAGCCAAATAAGGATTTGATCCGGGCAGGCTGCATACACTTCTGCAGAAGAGTCCAACAACTGCTCATCTATCTGGTTATAATCCGCATCATAAACAGTTATGTTCAGTCCTTCAAGTTTTCCATAACCCTCTATTGCATCTGATAAAAACTGTGATGCACAATTTCCAAGCACCGCCAGCCGTATCTCTTTACCGTCAACACTCTTTTTCTTTGCCTTCTGTAATTCCCGAAAAGAATACATCTATATCACCTTAAAACCTTAATCACTTAATTTTCCATTTCACGAACCAAAAATCCTCTATAATAACAGTCAAAATGATACACAATGACTTAAATTTTGTCAATACCCAACAAAGGATTTCCTGCTTTTGCCGCCACACATTTAGTTACTATTCACTGCTGTCACTTACATCTTCCTTCTGCTTGCCGCAAAAACAGCGTCAATTGGTGCAAAAGCAGCACCTTATGCAGCCGTCAGATGTTAAGTGACAGCTTTCACCGCACCTTCGGTGCTTCGTCACATTCTACAATAAATTACCTTACATGAGCAAGCTCATGACGTTAATTTATTGTAGAATGTGACTGTGAATAGTAACTTCTTCACATAAAAAAGAAA
>CADBMP010000215.1 GCA_902795775.1 uncultured Lachnospiraceae bacterium
TACCGAGGTACAGCGAGGCTTTCTGACGCCGTAATCGGAAAAATAGACAAGCAAGATGTTCAAGTTAATTATTTACAGTTCCTAAGAGGGGGGACAAGATTTTTGTTCCCGTTTTTTTGAAAATAAAGAACGTATCTGAGGTGTATGTCAAGAAAACCAGATTCTTAATTTTTGCATCATAATTTCCAGCTTTTTCACATACAATTTATAAAAAGAAGGAGGCATATAGTGTGAAAAATAATTTTGAATAGCATGAATTTATTTTTCACACAGCGATTTGTGCCGAGCCAAAATCGCTCCGATGCGACATGAGAAATCGCCTCTGTGAATATCTCGTGCGCTGCCTCGCAAGGAATGCTCGGTATGGAGGAATATATGAATAAAAACTCTGAAAAAATGCATCCATTTTGTTCTTTTATTCTTATTTTCAGCCTGGTTTTGACATTATGCGGCTGTGAAAAGACAAAACTTCCGGAAAAAACCGGTGAAATTGATTATACCATTGTCACCGGAAGCTCTGTTCCAGAGGATTTGCAATCCCTCATTAACGACAGAAAAAAAGAAAGTTTTGAGCTGACCTTTTCAGAACATTCTTATTTGTACATTATTAAAGGGTATGGAAAACAGAAAAGCGGCGGATACAGTATTAAAATCAATAATTTTTATAAGGCAGAGGACGCTTTGGTACTGGATACCGATTTACTTGGTCCAAAAACGGAAGATACCGTACAAAAAAAAGCCTCTTATCCTTATATTGTATTGAAAACCCGGTTTTATGAAGAACCTGTTATTTTCTACTAAACACAGTATTTTCTACTAAACAAGTATTTTCTACTAAACACAATATTTTCCTGTTTTTTATATTTTAAAACATTTTAGTTTCTTATGTTTAAAAACATTGTAAATGCAAGAAAAAATATCTGCTAAACCTTGTCAGCCTGTAACGCTTTCCATATTCTATTAGAATAAACAGATGCATCACATAAGCGGATTCCTTCTGATGCAATCTGCAGGGAAAAGGACAATCCGCCCACACACAAAGTATCATTTTTTTCACATTTTACCCGCTGCATTGGCAGAAGCTGTTTTCCATTCAGACGTGTTCCATTTGTAGAGGAAAGATCCATGACAAAACATCCTTCCTTGTTTTGAACAATCTGCAGATGTTTCCTGCTGACTGTCATAAAAGGGATGCAGATATCACTTTCCTTTTCCCTGCCGAGCGTCCAGATTTTTTCCCGGTCAGATTTCTTGTCTTTTTCAACTGGTATTTTTTTGGTTCCGGACTTCCATGTATCCAAAAAGTCCAGAATTTCCTCAGCCGGAGTGTGCGGTTCGCTGACACGTTCATACAGCGCATAAATAAATTCCACCATCTGTCTGTCGTTATGTTCCATATGCTCCATAATAAATTCCAAAAAGCAGAGCGCTTCTCTTTTTTCCTGTTTTTCCCTGCCCGGCAGATAACAAAGCACCACCTTTTTTTGGAACAGATCTCCAAACATCCACTCAGGCCGTAAAAGGAAGTTTTCTTCTTTTAAGAAATATTCCGAAGCCCTGTCCAGAATGAAAAAGACCTCCCTGCACAAAAAGAAAATAAGTTCAAAGTTTCCCTTTATTTTTTCTGACAATCCGGAAAGCTGACGGTAAAAAGAAACATCATACCGGAAACAGACTGCATCATTGAAATAATAATAATCAAGCGGTGCCAGACCATATATTTCATTATGCTCCATCATATTCCATGCCGCCTGTTCCTTTCTGGCAGCCGCAGCAGAAATCTTAATATTCAGACATTGTTCTTTTTTCATATATTCAATTTGTTCTTTGAATAAACAACTGCCAGCCAACCCGGCGTTTTCTTTCTCATTTTCCAGTTCTTTCATATTAGCAATCCTCCATGCCGAAACCCCAATAACCGTTATTTTTTAACCGCTTCCTTTATCAGAATGGTCTGTTCCGGCTGGATATAATAATATTCCCCGGAACAGGAAATATGCTGAATCTCTTTAATAAAAAAAGACATGACCGGTATTTTTAACACAAGTTTTCCATGCACTTCCCCACAGACCTTATCTGTTTTCCGTTCTATTTTTATTCTATCCAGCTTTGCAGACCAAAGAGATTTTGACAGCAGTTTTTCACAATTTGTTTTTTCCTCTTTATCCTCTGCCACCCGGCAGAGCACATATAAAAAATTTCCCTGAAGCACAGCCCGGTCATGCAGCAGAAACATTACATACATCAGCATAAACGCAATTCCAAGCAAAACCGGCACCACAAATGCCGCTTCCAAAGTAAAAGACGCTTTTCTCCATCTCCATTCCATATTTCCTTTTCCCTCCTTTTGCTTATTGATGTTACCCCGGCCGTAAAATGTGACAGTGCTAAAATCAATCAAGGCAATTGCCACAACAGGCAAAGTTTTCCTGGCTGTAAAATGTGACAGTGCTAAAATACTTCCAAAATCAGATATGCCAAACTGATAAATGGTACAAAAGGCATTTCATATTTTTTTCCTTTCTTTTTTACAAAAAAGAAAAAAACAGCAGCAAAAAATGCCAGGAGAAAAGAAACGTAAATGAGCCAGATGCTTTTCATGAATCCAAGCTCTGTAGCGGTCATGAAAAATACAACGGCATCCCCACTTCCAATCTGTCCTTTTGTAAGCCTGCCCACCAGCCAGAAAAGCAAAAACACGCTTATGCCACAGAACAGAAAATTCCAAAACGGCGGATGATAAAGAAAATGATACACCAGATTCAGAATTCCAAAACCTGCAGGCAGGATGACCGGTATTTTCTTATATCGGATATCATATACCGATAAAAATAAAAGCAAAAAACAAATCGCATATTTTAACAGAAACAAACATTTCATTACACTACTCCTTGCCATTTTATGAAGGTAAACTGTAACAGCAGCTAAACAAAAAAGATTTTTAATCTCTTCATTTGCCACATTTGCTGCACGCGGGAAGATTCCCAATTTCCGAAAGAAGAACCCTCCTTACGGTTCTTTTTAGACCCGGACACGTTCTGGAATTATGCCAGGAATCGCCATATGCTGTAATAAACACATAGACCGGAGCTTTGTTCTTTCTTCCACAGCTTTTGCAGGAATAATATTTTCCACCGGAATGGTTCCGCTTTGCCGCAAGGTCCTGAAATAAAATCCGGGAAATGCGGGGATTCAGGTAAACGCAGGAACGGCTCCTGTGATATACTGTCCCGTTTTCTGCCAAATAAACATATTCTTGGGATTCGTCAGTATCTGAATCAGGAACCATGCTCCTTCCTTCATAATTATTGATACAGAGCTGTTGATACAACGAAACAGAAAACATTTTTGCACCAATGAACGGAATTTTCTTTTTTTCTTTCCGGCTGCAGATCTGTTTTTCCTCATCCCACAAAAGCAGGTTCCCTTTTAAAAGTGCAGCTCCGGAACTGATTTTTGTCCCAAAACATTCATATTCCGTTACCGCAGTATCTAAAAGCAAAAGATTTTTTTCCTGGCCCTGTAAAAATGTAAACAAATACAGCAAAGAAAAAATTGCCAGAAAAAATGCAGTCCCGCAAAATGCTGCCTCCACTGTAAAAGATGCCTTTTTCAAAAACAGACAAGGATGTTCTCTATCTTGAATTTTATGTGTGTTTAAGGTAGCTTTCAGCTTTGTCTTTAAAAACAAAATATATGATTGCTTGGAAGTATCAAAATAAAGAACATCCCTATTTGCTTTTATATTCATAAAACACCTCCTGATTTTTTCTCCCAAAGCTCCAGTTATCCCCGGATAAAAAAGGAAGAGAAGAAAACAATGCCCCATTCTGGTATTCTAACTTGTAATATGCAGAACAAATACAGGTATGAATGGTAAAGGTCTGATTATATCTTGTTCTTAAGTCAAATTGAATCAAATCACCGGTTCTTGAACGCAGAACCTCCTCCTTCTGAAGCAGGAACAACAGATACAAATATTCATGATAGCCGATTCCTGATGTATTTATTTTTTTTGCTGCCGGATAAGAGGAAGCCTTTTTTTGAAACAACGCCCTGCTGCAAATACAGATTTCTTCATATTTCATTTTAAAATTTGTGGCATTTTTTAAAACAGGTACTGCCCGTCCTTCTAAAAGAGCCGTAACATCTACACAGGATTCTTCAAAGGCAAGAATCATCAGGATGGTATATTGTACTGCTGAAATAACAGGCGGCAATCCTGTAAAGCCTGCAAGCACAGTGGCCGTTGCCAGACTTTTTTCCTGAAGCTCAGGAGAAGATATTACATAAGCCAGATTCAGAACAAGACGCATGGCTAAAATCCGGTTGACAACATAAGATAAATTCCTGTTTTCTTTTTCTTTTCCTGCTATAAGGTATTCCAGCCCATATTTTGCAGTTTTATCCAAAGGCTTTGTATAATCAGAAAGCTGCTCCAGGGCATAAAGAAACAGCTCTGTCTTTTCTGACATACCCGTACCGCCTGTGCTTTCATTTTTCAACTCCTGCATTTTATGTATGTGGTCTGTACTGTCCTGTTCCATCAGCTCAGACAAATAATCCGCAGCACCTCTTTCTTCCCCCTCTGCTGTTGTTTCCTGCTTCTTTCCTTCCAGGTCCTCCCCGGATTCTTCCCGTTTTGGTATTTCCAGTTCTGAAATATTTGTTTCATCACATACCAGACTTAAAATACCATTTCCCATCATTTCAGAAAACACAGAGAGCGGATTTCCCCCTGCGGTATCCGGCACAGTGCTTTCTGTAGTGCTTTCTGCAGGGCTTTCTTCTCCGGCAGCATCTGTGCTTTCTGCATTTTCCCCGCTGCCATCTTCCTTTAATTCATCATATTTCCCATGCTCATAATCCTTTGTAATTTCCAGTTTTTCCTTTGCAGAAGTTGTGTTTTCCGGTATTTTTTCCGTAGTTTTTCCAAAAACTTTTTTTACTGCCTGACGTTTCAAAAAGCCCCTGACCTGCTCATAAAAAACCTTCTTCTCCATTAACGTACCTGTTTCCATGACCTCAGACGCCACTTCAGAAAACCGGTATAAATCACCGTAAAAACGCTCTTGTCCCTCCGGGGCAGCCGCAAGATTTTTCTCCAGAATTTCCAGAAATTCCATGTTCAGATCTTCCGCATCAATTCCGTCATAGCCGCCATATGCAAAAAA
>CADBMP010000216.1 GCA_902795775.1 uncultured Lachnospiraceae bacterium
CATAAAACTGATGAAAAAAGGAAGCAGAAATCATCTGCGGAATATCAAAGGCGCAGGAAATGCGGACCTGTTTTTTGGTAGGAATATTCTTGAACAGTTTGTTTTCTATGATATCATATTCCATTAAGATATTATTTGCATGGTTTGCAAGGTCTGTGGCGGCAGCAGTAGGAATGATACGGTTCGCTTTGTGGGTGAACAGCTCCACCTCCAGCTCATTTTCCAATTTTGCAATGGTCTTGCTTAGTGCCTGCGGGGAGATAAATAAAACTTTTGCCGCTTCTGAAATGCTCTTTTTTTCATATACCTTTAAAAAATACTGCAGTTGTCGCTGGTTCATGGAAAACCTCCTTTGGAAAAGTAAATGTGTAAATGATATCATATTTTTGGTGGAAAGTAAAGAATGGGGATGTCCCATGTGCTAAAGGAAAATCCCGGCTGGAGCAAAAACACGGTCAATACCATGCTTTCGAGGATGTGTGAAAAAGGCTTCTTACGTGTATCGCAGGGAGAAAAAACAAAGCTTTATGAGCCGGGAGTGGAAAAGAGATCTGCGGATCTGGCGGAAACGGAAAACCTTTTAGAGCGGGTGTATCTTTCATGGTTTCAAAAAACGCATGAGTGCAATGTGGATGATGACCTTTATGAAGCGTATTATACACCGGAGGAGCTTCACAGGAGTCTTCGGATATAGCGGAAAGTATAGCAATCAACCAAAAGGTTGTGCTGTACAACTCTTTTTCTGCTTTTCAAATGAAATCTGGTGTGGTATAAGTTTAGTAGGTCAGGCAGATGCCTGATGGAGAATATGGGATAGAAAACGAACAACGAGGTTCATACAGGATAAGTATGGATCTCGTTTTTTTATGTTTCGGGGAAGTCAGCCCACATTGTTTGAATCGAAAGGAGAGATGATCATGGAATTAAAGAGAGTGAATTATAGTTCGGGAGCACCGTTAGAGGAAAAGGTGGGATATTCGAGGATGGTAAAGATTGGACCGTATGTGAAGGTCGGCGGGACGACTTCGGTTCAGCCGGATGGAACTGTATATGGTGAGGATGCTTATGAGCAGACAAAATATGTGCTGGAAAAGCAGATAAAATTACTGGAAACAGCGGGGGCAAAAAAAGAGGAGGTCTTTAACGTTATGGTTTATACAACGGATATCACCCAGGGAAGTAAAATCTGTGATGCGTATTCCGGATTTTTCCATGATGTAAAGCCGCTTTGTACGATTGTGGAAATTACAAGGCTGAACAGGGAAACACAGCTTGTGGAAATAGAGATGGAGGCTGTCATTGGTTCCACACAGGAATAAGAAGAATGTCAGCAATAAAAAATTTTGATACAAAATAGTTTTGAAAAAACAGACAGGACAGGGAGGGATATTCTATGAACCGGATTGAAGAACACCCGATTTTGGGAGAACCACAAAAGGGAAGAGAAGTAACCTTTACCTTTGATGGAAAAGAGATGAAGGGCTGTGAAGGAGAGCCCATTGCAATGGCACTCAAAGCAAATGGCGTCATGATTCACAGATATACAAAAAAGGAGCATAAGCCCCGCGGCATCTTCTGCGCCATAGGAAGATGTACGGATTGTGTCATGGTAGTCAATGGAAAGCTGAATGTCAGGACCTGCATCACTCCATTAGAGGAGGGCATGGTGGTTCAGACACAGGACGGGGTAACGGCAAAGGGTGCATAAGAAAGCATTTATTGCTGCAATACAGAAAAGGTGAGGTGACAGGAAATGAAAAGATATGAAGTAATCATTGTGGGTGCCGGGCCATCTGGTTTATCGGCAGCCATAGAAGCGGCAAAGCGCGGCATAAAAACGATTGTCTTTGATGAAAACGAAAAGCCGGGCGGACAGCTTTTTAAACAGATTCATAAGTTTTTTGGTTCAAAAAAGCATCATGCAAAAATCCGCGGATTTAAGATTGGGGAAGAACTGTTAAAAGAAGCAGATGAAGCAGGTGTGGAGGTCGTATTAAATGCAACGGTCATTGGGCTTTATGCAGATAAAGAGGTGGTCGTAAGGCGTGGGGATGAAGTCAGCCATTATAAAGGGGATACTGTAATCGTGGCGACCGGTGCGGCAGAAAACATGGTCACATTTCCGGGCTGGACGCTTCCGGGCGTGATTGGTGCCGGTGCGGCACAGACCATGATGAACCTGCATGGCATAAAACCGGGAAAGAAAATCCTGATGCTGGGTTCCGGAAATGTGGGATTGGTGGTTTCTTTCCAGCTTTTACAGGCTGGCTGCGAGGTCGCTGCACTGGTGGATGCCGCACCAAAAATTGGCGGTTACGGAGTCCATGCATCTAAGGTCGCAAGAACTGGCGTGCCGTTTTATCTTTCCCATACCATTACAAAGGCACATGGTGAAGATCATGTGACGGGTGTGACTATCAGTAAGGTGGATGAGCATTTTTCGCCAATAGAAGGAACAGAAAAATATTTTGATGTAGATACCATCTGCATGGCAGTCGGACTTTCTCCAATGAGCCAGCTTTTGAAAATGAGCGGATGTCAGATGGAGGATAATCCAAAGAAAGGCGGTCAGGTTCCGATTACGGACGAATACGGGGAAACCTCTGTGCCGGGGCTTTTTGCGGCAGGAGATGTGTCCGGGATTGAAGAAGCATCTTCGGCAATGATTGAAGGAAGGATGGCTGGTGTCTGTGTGGCAGAGTATTTAGGGTATTGCACAGAAGAGGAAAAGGAGCAGATTCTGGCAGAATTAAAGGAAGACCTGGAAAGCCTGCGCCAGGGGATGTTTGCACCGGCAAACCGGGGAAAGGAGATTACGGAAACAGAAGAGGGAATTGCTGTTTCTAAA
Organism: uncultured Lachnospiraceae bacterium; assembly: GCA_902795775.1. Taxonomy (GTDB): domain Bacteria; phylum Bacillota; class Clostridia; order Lachnospirales; family Lachnospiraceae; genus Butyribacter. Next base: position 2,849 of record CADBMP010000216.1, read on the forward strand.
AATCTGCTGCAGCATGGATTTTTGACAGAGAAGGAAGTGGAAAAGTATCCGGGCGTGGTACATAAGGTCGGGGTTCATCCTGTCATGGAGTGTACGCAGAATATTCCATGTAATCCTTGTCAGGATGCATGTCCGAGGGGCTGTATTACCATCGGGGAAAATATTACATATCTGCCGATTGTGGCAGATGGGAGCAAATGCAGCGGCTGCGGAATGTGTGTAGCGAGCTGTTCCGGCCAGGCAATTTTTCTGGTGGATGAGGATTGCGGTGATGGAAGTGCTACGGTTACGGTCCCGTATGAATTTTTCCCGATTCCAGAGGAGGGAAGCAAGGGATTCGGGCTTTCCAGAAATGGTGAAAAGCTCTGTGAGGCTACGGTGGTTTCAGTAAAAAGCGTGGCGGCGTATGACCACACGAATCTTTTGACCATGCGGGTACCAAAGGAGTATGCCATGGCAGCAAGGTTCTTTAAAGCAGGTTAAAACTGTGAAAAGAATATGGGAAACGTTCAGTGCAGAAAGAAAATGGAAGCAGGAAACGCAGCTTATAGATATGGTTGAGTATATTTTGGCTGGCAGAAATGAGGTGGAATCATGAATCAGATTGTAGACAGGTCAAGAGATATTGGCGAGTTCGTACCACAGCCGGATGATGATATGTTAGTCTGCCGCTGTGAGGAAGTAACAAAGGGAGAAATCAGGAAGGCAGTACATGACGGGATGTGGACGATTACAGAAATCAGAAGATATTTAAGGACGGGCATGGGGCTCTGTCAGGGACAGACTTGTGCCAGATTGGTGAAGGGCATTGTTGCAAGGGAGCTTGGCATATCGCCTGCGCAGTTAGAGCCTGCAACCGCACGTTCACCAATGCGCCCGATAGAAATGAAAGTGCTTGGAAAAGAGGAGGTGAGTGACACATGGCAGTAAAAAATAAAGCAGATGTAATTATTGTGGGAGCCGGAATTATAGGCTGTGCAGTTGCATATTACCTGACAAAAAAAGGAAAATCCGTCATTGTCCTGGAAGCAAGTGACAATATTGGAAATGGCGGTTCCAGCAGGAACGGCGGAGGTGTCAGGCAGTCCGGAAGGGATCCCAGGGAGCTCCCTTTGGCAATGTACGGAATTGAAAAGCTCTGGCCGGGACTTTCGGATGAGCTTGGTGTGGATTGTGAATATCATAAAGAGGGGAATTTAAGGCTTGGAAAAACGGAGAAGCATCTGGAAATTTTACAGGGACTGACGGAACGGGCAAAAGCCTGTGGGTTAGATGTTCGGATGATTGATGCAAAAGAAGTGAAACAAATCAATCCGCATCTGTCAGATGAGGTCATTGGGGCAAGCTGGTGTCCGACTGACGGACATGCAAATCCTATGGTCACGACACTTGCTTTTTACCGGAAGGCAAGGATGCAGGGGGCAAGGTTCATAACCGGAGAGCCTGTGAAACGTCTCAGGAAGGTCAAAGGCAGATTAAGGGAAGTGCTGACAGAATCCGGTGATGTTTATGAGGGGGATTTTGTGCTGGTGGCAGCAGGCTATGCATCCAGAAAGATACTGGGTACAGTGGGCGTGGATGTGCCGATGCATGTGGAGCTCATGGAATGTCTGGTGACAGAGGCAGAACCGCCCATGTTCAATCAGATGCTAGGGACGGCAGAGGCAGATTTTTACGGGCATCAGTCCGATCATGGCTCATTTGTCTTTGGCGGCTCCTCCGGCCTGGAGTTGAACAATAAGGATGAAGGGGCGAAAAACTCGCCGGGGAATGCAGCCATTACAGCACCTTGTATCTGCAGGGGAATCATGAAATATTTTCCGGAGCTGGCAGATGCAAAGATTGTGCGGACGTGGGCAGGGTACATAGATATCTGTCAGGATGGCGTGCCGGTGCTTGGATTTGTGGATGATATTCCGGGACTGGTGGTTGCCTGTGCATTTTCCGGTCATGGCTTTGGAATCGCCCCGGCAGTGGGAGAGCAGCTGGCAATGCTCATTACAGAAGGGAAAACGTCAGTGGATATCAGCGGGCTCAGGTATGGAAGGTTTCAGGCGAAGATATAAAGTCTGTATCGGTGCATGATAATTTAAGGTCTGCGCCGGTGCATGATAATTTAAAGCCTGCGTCAGTGCATGATAATTTAAAGCCTGCGTTAGTGCATGATAAATAAATATATTGCAGGGGGCTTGTGTGGAAAGAAGATAACGAAAGGAGAGATGCGATATGAAAGTGGCGATTGAAGAATTATCGAAAATAGAGATTATCACGAAAGAGGCGAAGGTGGCAGAGCTTACCAAAGAGTTTGGAAAATTCGGGATTACCGGCATGACGATTTATGATGCGAAGGGCTGCGGGGTGCAGCTTGGTACAAAGGAGTATGAGGCAGAAAAGCATGAGGAGCCCCAGCTTTTAAGTAAACAGGTGGTAATGGTGGTGCTGCCGTCTGCAGAGGTGGATGCGTTTATCGATTTTGTGGAAAAGCAGCTTTATACCGGCCATATCGGAGATGGAAAGATTTTTGTAACGCCGGTGACAAATGCCATTCGTGTCCGTACCGGGGAGGAAGGAAAGGATGCGCTCAGAGAAGGGGAGTTGGACTGAGAAGGAGCTGATTGGAGAGAAAGGAGGCTAGTGTGAAAAATAATTTTGACTAGCATGAAATTGTCAGATTTGACTGACAATTTCAGCAAATTATTTTTCACAAACAACCGAAGGTTGTTTTGGCGATTTGTGCCGAG
>CADBMP010000217.1 GCA_902795775.1 uncultured Lachnospiraceae bacterium
AGATATAAGCTGGCAAAATTCCAGCGCAGTAACCAGGGAACCAGCATGAATCATCGTCCGATTGTGGATAAGGGGGACCGGGTAAGAAAAGGCGAGGTCATTGCAGACGGACCTTCCACCTGTGGCGGTGAGATTGCACTTGGAAAGAATCCATTGATCGGGTTCATGACATGGGAAGGTTATAACTACGAGGATGCCGTCCTGTTAAGTGAAAGACTGGTGCAGGAGGATGTCTATACCTCTGTGCACATTAATGAATATGAGGCGGAAGCCAGAGATACAAAGCTTGGTGCGGAGGAAATCACAAGAGATGTGCCGGGCGTGGGCGATGAGGCGTTAAAAGACCTGGATGAAAGAGGAATCATCCGTATCGGTGCAGAGGTTCGTGCCGGGGATATTCTGGTCGGAAAAGTAACTCCAAAAGGAGAGACGGAGCTGACTGCCGAGGAGCGGCTGCTTCGTGCCATCTTTGGAGAAAAGGCAAGAGAGGTTCGTGATACGTCATTAAAGGTACCACATGGTGAGTTTGGTGTAATTGTGGATGCCAAGGTATTCAGCAGGGAAAATGGCGATGAGCTGCCGCCGGGAGTGAATCAGACGGTGCGCATTTACATTGCACAAAAACGTAAGATTCAGGTGGGCGATAAGATGGCAGGACGTCATGGAAACAAGGGTGTGGTTTCCAGAGTGCTTCCTGTGGAGGATATGCCGTTCCTTCCAAACGGCAGGCCGCTTGATATTGTCCTGAATCCTCTGGGCGTGCCTTCACGTATGAATATCGGACAGGTCCTTGAAATCCATTTGAGCCTGGCTGCAAAAGCACTTGGTTTCAATGTGGCTACGCCAGTGTTTGATGGTGCCAACGAGTTTGATATTATGGACACGTTAGAGCTTGCCAATGATTACGTAAATACTCCGCTTGACCAGCAGGAGTTAGAGCAGGCAAGGGCTAAGGCAGAAGAAGCAAAGGATGAAAAAGAAATTGAACGCCTGAAGGATATGGTTCCGTTTGAAGATAAATATAAAGAAGTTTTACATCCGGAGGTTTTCCAATATCTTGTGGACCATAAGGATTACAGGAAAGAGTGGGAGGGAGTGCCAATCAGCAGGGATGGTAAGGTACGCCTGCGTGATGGCCGTACCGGAGAATTTTTTGATGGTGCCGTTACTGTTGGTTTCATGCATTACCTGAAACTCCATCATCTGGTGGATGATAAGATCCATGCACGTTCTACCGGACCGTACTCATTGGTAACGCAGCAGCCTCTGGGTGGTAAGGCACAGTTCGGCGGACAGCGTTTTGGTGAGATGGAGGTATGGGCACTGGAGGCATATGGTGCTGCTTATACCTTGCAGGAAATCCTGACAGTGAAGTCGGATGATGTGGTCGGACGTGTGAAGACGTATGAGGCAATTATCAAGGGAGATAATATTTCAGATCCTGGCATTCCGGAATCCTTCAAAGTGCTTTTGAAAGAGCTGCAGGCTCTGGCACTTGATGTAACAGTGCTTGATGAGGACAGGAATGAGGTTCAGATGTCAGAGAACGTGGAAGAGGATAATGTGGAGGAAATCCGTCCATTGATTGACGGGGATGACAACTTCGCATTTGACAGCGCAGAATCCTTTGAGGCGGCAGGATATTCCGAAGGAACCGTTGAAGAGTTGGAGGAAGCATCATTTAGCGCATTTGAGGATTAGGATATATAAAAATAAAGAGCAAGAGGCTGCTTTTGTCGGCAGCCTCGCGAATAAAAAGCTGTGGAGGGCATACGATGGCAGAGAGTAGTGTAAAGGATAACAACATCACGTATGATGCGATTAAAATCGGGCTCGCTTCTCCGGAGAAGATTCGTGAGTGGTCCCGCGGAGAAGTAAAAAAACCGGAAACAATTAACTACAGGACATTAAAGCCGGAAAAGGATGGTCTTTTTTGTGAAAAGATTTTTGGACCGAGCAAGGACTGGGAGTGCCACTGCGGAAAGTATAAAAAAATCAGGTATAAGGGAGTTGTCTGTGACCGTTGCGGCGTAGAAGTTACAAAGGCAAGCGTGCGTCGTGAACGCATGGGACATATTGAGCTTGCTGCACCGGTTTCCCACATCTGGTATTTTAAGGGAATCCCAAGCCGTATGGGATTGATTTTGGACATTACTCCGAGAAATCTGGAAAGAGTGCTTTATTTTGCATCTTATATTGTGCTGGAAACACAGGAGGGAACCGGGCTTTCCCAGAAGCAGATTTTATCTGAAGCAGAATATCAGGAGGCAAGAAGCAAGTACGGGGATGCGTTTCGCGCCGGAATGGGTGCGGAATCCATTATGGAACTTTTAATGAGCATTGACTTAGAGGAGGAGGCTGCAAAGCTGACAGAGGAATTAGAGGGTTCCTCCGGACAGAAGCGTGCCCGTATTATTAAGAGATTAGAGGTCATTGAGGCATTCCGGGAGTCAGAGAACCGGCCGGAGTGGATGATCATGACAGTTATCCCAGTCATTCCACCGGATCTTCGTCCAATGGTACAGTTAGATGGCGGGCGTTTTGCAACCTCTGATATGAACGACCTGTACCGCCGTATCATCAACAGGAATAATCGTTTGAAAAGACTTTTGGAACTGGGTGCACCTGACATTATTGTAAGAAATGAAAAAAGAATGCTGCAGGAAGCGGTGGATGCGCTGATTGACAATGGCCGCCGCGGACGTCCTGTGACCGGACCTGGAAATCGTGCATTAAAATCCCTTTCCGATATGTTAAAGGGAAAACAGGGACGTTTCCGTCAGAACCTGTTAGGAAAGCGTGTGGACTATTCCGGACGTTCCGTTATCGTTGTGGGACCGGAGTTAAAGATTTATCAGTGCGGCCTTCCAAAGGAAATGGCAATCGAGCTGTTCAAGCCGTTTGTTATGAAGGAGCTGGTATCGGATGGAACGGCGCATAATATCAAGGCTGCAAAGAAAATGGTGGAGAAGCTCCAGACAGAGGTATGGGATGTGCTGGAGGATGTCATCCGCGAACATCCGGTAATGTTAAATCGTGCCCCTACACTGCATAGATTGGGAATACAGGCGTTTGAGCCAATCCTGGTGGAAGGAAAGGCAATCAAGCTGCATCCTCTTGTTTGTACCGCATTCAATGCCGATTTTGACGGGGACCAGATGGCGGTGCATCTTCCACTTTCTGTGGAGGCACAGGCAGAATGCCGTTTCC
>CADBMP010000218.1 GCA_902795775.1 uncultured Lachnospiraceae bacterium
CCGTGAAAACGGAATCATAGAGCTTTCGGACATTCCAGTGATACGGGATGGACTTTCCGTTTGGCAGGGCGATATAACCCGTCTTGCTGTTGATGCGATCGTGAATGCTGCTAACTCGCAGATGCTCGGCTGCTTTGTCCCGATGCATACCTGTATCGACAACTGCATCCATACTTTTGCCGGAGTGCAATTACGAGCAGAGTGCAATCGTCAAATGAATCAGCTGCGGATTAGATACGGCAGAGATTACGAGCAGCCGACAGCCGTTCCAATGCTGACGGACGGATATAACCTTCCGGCAAAGAAGATTATTCATATCGTGGGACCCATTGTGCAGTATAAACTGACATCTACACTTGAAAAAGACCTTGCAGACTGCTATCGCAATACACTCGTTATGTGTAAGGAAAACGGACTGAAAAGCGTGGCGTTCTGCTGTATTTCCACAGGCGTGTTTCGCTTCCCGAATAAGCGGGCTGCAGAGATTGCGGTCAGTACGGTAGAAAAGTGGATGACCGATAATCCGGGTGCTATGGAAAGGGTGATTTTCAATGTTTTTAAGGATGAGGATAAAAAATACTATGAAGAACTTATATGAGGATATGCCGAACGGCTATCAGGAAACGATACAGAAAGGACTGAGTGCGGTGCGGTATTTCAGCAGAAATATGTCCTACGGGACAGGTACAAAAGAAGAAAATATCAAAGGGCTTAAGAACGAGATTGACACTGCCGACGCTATTGTTGTCGGTGCGGGAGCCGGTCTTTCCACATCTGCAGGGCTGACCTACAGTGGCGAGCGGTTTGAGCGTTATTTCTTTGACTTTGCCGCAAAGTACGGAATCCGTGATATGTATTCGGGCGGCTTCTATCCGTTCCCCGATGACGAAACACGCTGGGCGTGGTGGGCAAGGCATATCTACTACAATCGCTATATTGATGCTCCAAAGCCTGTTTATCCTCAGCTTCTGAAACTACTTGCCGGGAAAGACTACTTTGTGATTACCACCAATGTGGATCACCAATTTCAGAGAGCGGGATTTGATAAAAAGTGCCTCTTCTATACACAGGGAGATTATGGTCTTTTCCAAACCGTGGACGGCAGAATCGGCAAGACTTACGATAATGAAGAATGGGTCATGAAGGCAATGGCGGCGCAGGGCTTTTTGAGGGATGCGGACGGTGTTTTCCAAGTGCCGGAGGATGGTAATATTGCCATGCGCATCCCGACAGAGCTTATACCGAAATGCCCGGATGATGGTTCCGGTGTCACCATGAATCTCCGTGCGGATGATTCTTTTGTAGAGGACACGGGCTGGCACAGGGCATCGGCAGCGTACTCGGATTTTCTCCGCAGGCACGGAAATCTTCATGTGGTATATCTCGAACTGGGTGTAGGAGCCAACACGCCTGTTATTGTGAAATATCCGTTCTGGCAGATGACAATGGCTAATGAAAAGGCTGTCTATGCCTGCATAAATTATGGCGAGGCGTTTTGTCCCGGAGAGATTGCGGACAGGAGCATATGCATTGACGGGGATATCGGTGATGTAATTAAGCAAATATCTTAAAACAGAAACTCCGAACTACTGAGATGTCAGTGCTCCGAGTTTTCTTTATACCCTTATTTCCGTTCCATCTTTCATAGTGAAACGAATGTCATCCTTGCTGTAAACCGTCACGAATTCCACCATGCCGTGCCAGAGGAAGACATCGTATTCCGTGACGGCTTCTTTGCGTTCCGTGAGGATTTCGAGGTAATGCTCGATGGACTTGCGGCGGTAATGCTTGTCGTGGATTTCAGCTTCCACCTCGTCAAGGCGGCTCTTTGCCTTTTCGTACCGTGCGGTCAGGCTTTCGTATACACGCTTTTTGAAGTTCTCCCATGTGATCTCGCTGTTTTTCCACTTTGTTTCAAAGCGGGAATTTCCGTAGGATATCTTCATAACGCCGCCTCCCGTCCTTCCTCCAGAACCTTGGTGATGAATTTGAACGCCTCGATGATGGTGGACAGTTCCGCATTGCCGCCGATGGCATTCGTACTGCTGCCGGGCTTGTTGAGCAGACGGAGCTTGAACGACAGAATCTAATGCGACAAGCATTCGATTTAAAGATAAAGTGATAGTAGACGAGAGGGAAATACTTTCTTCTGTAAGAAATAAGGGGGCGTTACTAAAATGAACGATAATATCTTACAACAGTTTATAGATGGCATTTTTTCCTTAAACACCAGAAGATTCGGAACCGTTGCAGAGCTGATGATTAAGGAACTCTTTGGCTTTGAAAAATCAAACTCAAAACTATATGATTTGTATGATTCGTATAACAATTTGTGTATCGAAGTAAAGTTTTCAAGGGCAATGCAGGAATACGATGATACGATTCGAGAAGAAAATGTAATCACCCAATGCTTGGAGTCTGCTATTTTAGAAAACAGATCTTTCGGCATTGATGAAACATCAAGAACTAGGTTTGACAGTAATATTCAGCAAATTAAACGAGAGCAATTTGATATGCTGTTTTATGGATTGTTCTATACTGATTGTATTGAAATCTATATAGTTAATGTACATGAGATTGAAGGAATTCCAGGATACTCTAATTATC
>CADBMP010000219.1 GCA_902795775.1 uncultured Lachnospiraceae bacterium
GATTTCTTTGATGCGTTAAAGTCACGTTCCAGAGGATATGCGTCCTTAGATTATGAGCTGAAAGGATATGCTCCGTCAAAGCTTGTGAAATTAGATATGTTGATCAATCGGGAGGAGATTGATGCGCTTTCCTTTATTCTTCATGCAGATACAGCGTATGAGCGTGGCAGGAAGATGTGCGAAAAACTTAAGGCGGAGATTCCGAGACAGCTTTTTGAGATTCCGATTCAGGCAGCCATTGGAAGCAAGATCATAGCCAGGGAGACCGTAAAGGCAATGAGAAAGGATGTGCTTGCAAAATGCTATGGTGGTGACATTTCCAGAAAGCGGAAGCTTTTAGAGAAGCAGAAAGAGGGAAAGAAACGGATGCGCCAGTTTGGAAATGTGGAAATTCCACAGCAGGCATTTATGAGCGTGTTAAAGCTGGACGAGCAGTAAAGCTTTTTATTAAAGGGTGCTATTGTGAAAGAAAAATTTGAAAAAAAGACATCGGGACCAAGAACGCTGGCTCTTTATGTCCATATTCCATTCTGTATCAGAAAGTGCTTTTATTGTGATTTTTTATCTGCACCGGCTTCTTTGGAAATCAAAGCGGCTTATGTAAAAAAGCTTCTGGAGGAATTGGAATACTGGAAGGAACGCTTATCCGGCGCATATCAGATACAGACGGTTTTTATGGGTGGAGGGACACCTTCCTGCCTTTTGGAAACAGAGCTTTGTTCTTTGGGAGAAATGATTTTATCATTTCCTCTGTTTGATGATGTGGAATATACGATTGAAGCAAATCCTGGTACGGTTTCTTTTGGGATGGCAGCTGCTTTCAGAGATATGCAGGTGAACCGGGTAAGCCTTGGGCTGCAGTCTGCAAATGATGAGGAATTAAAAGCTCTTGGACGGATTCATACGTATGCGGAGTTTCGGCGAAGCTATGAGCTTTTACGGGAGGCGGGCTTTTTCAATTTAAATATTGATCTGATGGCAGATATACCGGGGCAGACCTTACAAAGTTATCAGAATACATTAGAAAAGGTCTGTGCATTAAAGCCGGAGCATATTTCCAGTTACAGCCTGATTGTGGAAGAAGGCACCCGGTTTTATGAAATGCAGGAACAGGGTGCTCTGGTGCTTCCGGATGAAGATACGGACCGGCGGATGTATGAACGGACAGAAGCTTATTTAAGGGAATATGGATATGAACGGTATGAAATCTCAAATTATGCAAAGCCTGGAAAGGAATGCAAGCATAATCTGACGTACTGGGAGATGGGAGAGTATTTAGGGGTGGGCCTTGGAGCTTCCTCTTATTTGGAAGGGTCACGTTTCCGGACCGAGGAGGATTTAAAGACATATCTTTCTTCGTCTGTGAAGCTTTCTGTAGAAAAGGAAAAACATCTTTTATCCAAAAGAGAGGAGATAGAGGAATTTGTTTTTCTGGGACTTAGAAAGTGCAGTGGGATTTCAGTTTCCGGTTTTGAAAAAAGATTTGGGAAGAGTTTTTATGGTCTGTATCAGCCGGTTCTGTCATCTCTTTTTCAAAAAGGACTATTGGCAGAAAGTGAGAATCGTGATAAAATTTATCTGACCAGAAAAGGTATTGATGTCAGTAATGTGGTTCTGGCAGAGTTTCTTTTGGAAGCTGCGGAAGAACTTTGATTCTGCATCATCTGATTTATAGAATGAACATATAAGGAGGAATTGGATTATGGGCAAAGTAGGTATTTTAATGGGAAGTGATTCTGATTTGGAAATCATGAGCAAGGCGGCAAAGATGTTAGAGGATTTTGAGATTGATTATGAAATGAATATCATCTCTGCACACAGGCAGCCGGACGTTTTTATTGATTATGCAAAGACAGCTGCAGACCGCGGAATTGACGTGGTGATTGCAGGTGCAGGCGGTGCGGCACATCTGCCGGGTATGTGCGCGGCCATTTTCCCTTTACCGGTGATTGGTGTGCCAATTCATACAAAGGCACTTGGAGGTGAGGATTCCCTGTATTCGATTGTACAGATGCCTTCCGGAATTCCTGTGGCTACGGTGGCGATTGACGGGGCTGCCAATGCAGCGATTCTTGCAGCAAAGATGCTTGCCATTCACGACCTGGATCTTAGGAAGAAACTGGAAAAATATAAGGTGAATTTAAAGGATCAGGTGGTGGCAAAGGACCAGAAATTAACGGAAATTGGATATGAGGAATATTTGAAACAGATGTAGGCTGATATGGAAACAGCTGCTTTATAGTGTAGAAATGAAACA
>CADBMP010000220.1 GCA_902795775.1 uncultured Lachnospiraceae bacterium
CAAACGATATGTTTTTTAACTCTAACATTTCTGCACCTCTTTTCCTTTTCACGAGTATATCACCGCCCGCATGCAGCTTTGCTGTAAAATTTCTATATGCGGGCGTGTGCATAACATAATAAGACCAATGCGTTCACACACTGGTCTTATTATATAAAATATTTAATTTTTCGTCAAATGCTCTTTTCCCAGCCTTCACTGATATCCCTTAAAAAATCTGATTACATCAAATTTTCTTCGGGATATTTTTGTTTTGGCTATCATCACAGATTCTCAAACCGCTTTGCGCTCTCGCTCAGCCGCTCTGCCACATCTGCATTTTCCTTCATTGCATCATTGATTCCCTGAATCTCCATGACAATATCGCTGGAATTCTGGGCAGACATATCAATCGCCTCCGTACTCTCCTCAATCGTGGTCGTAATGGAGCGGACAGAACTTGAAACCCTCTGCATAATGATATTCAGATTATCCGCCTTTTCCGTAAACTTAGAAAGCATCTGATCCATGCGGATTGCAGTATTTTCGTAATTATCCCCAATCTTTACAAAATCATCATAATCCTTCAGCACCACATCATTGATAAACTGAATCACCTCTAATGCATTGGAAGATAAAGAATTTACCGCCGTTGTCACTTCATTGCTGATATTCTGGATATTTCCTGCAGTCTGACGACTGTTCTCCGCCAATGCATTGATTTCACCAGCCACAACTGCAAAGCCGCGTCCGACCTCGCCTGCACGCGCTGCCTCAATGGAAGCATTTAAGGAAAGCAGGTTCGTCTGGGACGCAATATCTAAAATAACATTTGTAAGCTCGTTGATCTGGGCCACCTTTTCGCTGTCCTTGACTGACTGCTCCAAAATCTGGCTGAGCTCGCTGACCTTAGAGCCTGTATTTTCTTTCTTCTGTGTGACCTCATCCTTGATTTCATCTGCTTCCTTCCGGATTTCAAGCGCAGTCTTATTACCTTCCTCCGTCTCCATCCGTATGTCATCTGTCGCAACCTTTAAATCATCTAAATTTTCCCCAATCTCATCTGTCGTAGAAGCCACAGTATCCATGCTGGCAGCAAGCTCCTCTAACGCAGCCGAAGTACTTGTTACGTTATTGCTCGCACGCTGCACCTGCTCTGTAATCTTTCCTGCAGAATCTGTCAGGCCAATGGTTCCGTCATTGACCTCCTTGATAATGCCCTGCAGCGTCTCTATAAAGTGGTTGATTCCATAAACAATGGCAGAAAGCTCTGTCGTTGTCCTCGTCATGATTCTCGCCGTCAAATCGCCCTTGCCGGATTCGATTTTAGAAATAATATGATCCAGCTCTCCGGTAATGGCAGTAATCTTCCTGCTGATTCGGGATATACTGAGCAAAAGGCTGATAATAATGATCATGCAGACAATGCCAATGGCAATATAACTCTGGAACGCTGCCCTTGACTGTTTCCGGTGCAGGGTATCCCCCATGTTTTTGACCAGGGTGTTCATTGATTCTTCGATTGCATCAGAGCTGGTAGTCAGCTTTTTCTGGTCAGCCAGACATACACTGTCAAGATAAGACGCACCTAAAACCACTTTATCAGTTTTGACATAATCAATAAGCTGTGCAACATCAGTAAAATACTTTTCTACGAACTGACGCAGAATCTTCACCTGATTTGCCCCGTTTTCCACCTCTGTCACAAAATTGCTTTTCTCCAGATATTCCAAAAGCTCAAGAGACTCTTTTTCCGTCTCCTCAATCTTCTCGATATGTTTATTTACCCGGCTCATGGTTCCGTTATCCGTAATCAGGGCCTTCGACTCTCCATCGATCAAAAGGATATCCTGCCTGAGCTTTCCTTCCTTTCTAAGAACTTCTATTACATTTTCGCTTGCAGAGGTCGCCAGGTTCGTCATATTCGCCATGCTGCCAAGCATGCTGAACACTACAAGAACAAACGCTGCCAGAATCACGATATTGACAGTAAGATTCTGAAAAGCTGTTTTTTGATGGAACTTTGTTTTTTTATAAACCGGCACTTCCTGCGTCTTCTTCCCCTTTGCTTTCGCTTTTACCTTTTTTCCTTCCTCTGGAGTGTTTTTGCTTTTTTTCTTTTTTCCCATAACCTTCTTCTCCCTTTTCTTTTTCCCAACCGCCGCTGTATCAGAAAAAACAATACAGTCTCCCCATCTGCCCCATGCCAGATAAAGTAATTTCATTTTATCACATGAAAGAATTTGTTTCAATAAAAAGAAATATTTATTCAATTATATATAGTATGCTGCACCTGCAGCACATCCCTACCGTTCCTCCACCACCTGAAAGATATAAAATTTAAGATAATAGCTCTCCTCTGCAGCCCATAAAATAGGGTGGTCCGGTGCCTGCGTGCGAAACTCTGCCTGCCTTAACCTCTTATGGGCTCCTTTTGCCGCCTGCATAATGGTCTTTGCAAAAAGCTCCTGTGTCATAAAATGTGAACAAGAGCAGGTGGCAAGATAACCGCCATCCTTTACGAGTTTCATTCCCCGGAGATTGATTTCCCGGTATCCCTTCACTGCATTTTTTACGGAATTTCTGGACTTTGCAAACGCTGGCGGGTCCAAAATCACCACATCGAACTGCTCCCCGCTCTTTTCTAACTCCGGCAGCCTCTCAAACACATCTGCACACTCGAACCGCACCACCTCAGAAAGCCCGTTAAGCTCCGCATTTTTTTCTGCCTGTCTTACACCAGTCTCCGACGCATCCAGACCTAAGACAGACGCTGCACCTGCCTGTCCCGCATTCAATGCAAAGGAGCCCGTATGTGTAAAACAGTCAAGCACCCTTGCTCCCTGACAGAGCTTTCTTACCGCCTGCCTGTTGTACTTCTGGTCCAAGAAGAATCCGGTCTTCTGGCCATCCTTCACATCCACCAGATACTTCACCCCGTTTTCCGTAATTTCCACTTCTGTATCAAACGGTTCTCCAAGGAATCCTTTAAAAAGCTCCATGCCCTCCTGCCTTCGCACCTTTGCATCACTCCGCTCAAAAATGCCCCGGATCTGTATGTCATCCTCTGCAAGAATATTTTTTAACATGTCCACCAGCTTTTCCTTATATCGGTCCATGCCAAGTGCCAGAGACTGCACCACGAGCACATCACTGAATTTGTCAATCACAAGCCCCGGAAGGAAATCCGCCTCGCCAAACACGATTCTGCAGCTTTCTATATCCACCGTATGTTTTCTGTACTCCCATGCGTCCAAAAGTCTCTTTTTAAGGAATGCGTCATCTATCTCCTGCTCAATATTCCTTGTCATCATGCGGATACGGATTTTGGAATGACTGTTGATAAATCCCTTTCCCAAAGGATATCCGTCAAAATCACGCACCAGAACCATATCCCCATCCTGAAAGCTCCCCATGACAGAAGCAATCTCATTGTCAAAAATCCACGCTCCGCCACTCTTTACGGTGCGCCCCTCCCCCTTTTTCAGATTCACAATAGCTTCACTCATAAAATCCTCCATGCCGTTTTCTCTTATCGGTTATCCACCCTCTCCGGGTACATGTCATGATGGAACAGCCTGTCCTTTGCGACATTCTCCCACTCCGTTCCCGGCTTTCCATAATTACAGTACGGATCAATGGAAATCCCGCCGCGCGGCGTGAACTTTCCCCAGACTTCAATGTATTTGGGATCCATCAGTTTAATCAAATCCTTCATGATAATGTTCACACAGTCTTCATGAAAATCCCCATGATTCCGAAAGCTATATAAATATAATTTTAACGACTTGCTCTCCACCATCCGCTCTCCCGGCACATATGAAATGATGATGTTCGCAAAATCCGGCTGCCCGGTAATCGGGCAGAGGCTCGTGAACTCCGGACAGTTGAATTTCACAAAATAATCATTCTCCGGATGCTTATTCTCAAAAGTCTCCAGAACCTCCGGTGCATAATCCGATTTGTAGCGCACCCCCTGATTTCCTAAGAGCGAAAGCCCTTCTGCTGTTCTGTCTGCCATTTCTTCTCTCCTTTCTGCATTGCAGGTGGTTTTTCTGCATTACAGGTAATTTTTTCTATATTGCAGCTGTTTTTTTCTGCATTGCAGGTAATTCATCACCATTTTTCCAATATGCTTACGTACCAGTTTATTTTTTAAGACAATATCACCAATTTCCATTATTATTTTTTATTTTTCCCATATATCTAAAGCCAACATCGTCTTTTATTTGATTTTACTTCAAAAGCACCTTTATTTCCCCGCAGGATCCTCCACCCCATTCAGCCGGAACGCTTCTGCCCGGTCCCTGCATGTACCGCACACACCACATGGCTTCTCCCCGCCTTCATAGCAGCTCCATGTAAGCTCATACGGCACCTTTAACTCAAGTCCCTTCTTCACGACCTCCGCCTTTGTCATTCCCACAAACGGTGCTTCAATCCTTAATGCTTCCCCGCTCCCAATGAACACCGCATCATTCATTGCCTTCTGGAACTCCATGCTGCAGTCCGGGTAAGCATTTCCCGCCGCATCATCTGCATGTGCGCCGTAATAAATCACGCTGCAACCTTTTGACAGGGCAATGCTCGCTGCAGAAGAAAGAAACAGGCCGTTTCTGAACGGAACATACGTGGAAACCGGCTTCCCATCCGTTTCCTCCAGCTGTTTCGCATAACTCTCCTCCGGGATTTCCTTGTCCGAATGTTTCAAAAGTGAACAGTCACTGTATGAAAAAATCTTCGTAAGGTCAAGCTCTAAATGCTCCACGCCATAAAAGGCAGCCACCTCTCTTGCCGCTGCAATCTCCTTTTCATGCTTCTGTCCATAAAAAATGGAAAGAGAAATCACCTCCTCCTTCTCGTACCGTTCTACTGCCATTCCTAAACACGTCGTGCTGTCCACGCCGCCGCTGCTAAGCACCATTGCCTTCATCTGATCTACTCCTTTTCTGCCGTTCCTTATTGACTTTTCCATAAAAAATCATATAATCTAAGAAAGGGCAGCGTCCACAAGCTGTGGTTAGCTCCCTGAGCCGGATTGTATTTCAACCAAACCAAGACTCGCTAAGTTCATAGGTTTGGTTGATTTTTTTTCCGCTTATCGTTCCTGCTGTCTATGCAGGCAGGCACTGCAATGACAGACATTCCAAAGTACATCATATCCTCGATACTAAATATCACTTGCAGCACCTCCCTTCTATAACTAAAGGAGATGGACCACACCTTGAACACAACTGCCCTGCAACCATTATACAAAACTTTCCACCAGAACGCAAGACGAACCTGACCGCAGCAGCACAAATCCAATCATATCCAAAAAGCCTCTCAATCCCAAAAAACTGGGGTTTTATTGTCTCCCCCATCCGAAAATTGGTTGTCAATTACATTATTTCATGGTAAAATAAATGCTGATTACTGTTCACAGCAC
Organism: uncultured Lachnospiraceae bacterium; assembly: GCA_902795775.1. Classification (GTDB taxonomy): domain Bacteria; phylum Bacillota; class Clostridia; order Lachnospirales; family Lachnospiraceae; genus Butyribacter. The sequence continues at coordinate 5,408 of CADBMP010000220.1, forward strand.
CGCTGTTCCGATAACAACGGTGCTGTGAACAGTAACAGGCACTAACCCGGACAAAACATGGGGAACATACTGAACAAGGAGGAAATCATATGTATTATTCATCGATTGGCATGCTTGCACTTTTTATCCTTCTGATTGAAAATTATGACATTATTTTTATGCGCAGCGATAATTTTGAAATTCCTGCGTGGAAAGAATACAGAAAATTTTTATTAACGCTCCTGTTTTATTACATTTCAGATATTTCATGGGGAATCTTAGAAAAACAAAAACTGGCACATCTGCTTTTTATTGATACATCCATATACTTTCTTGCCATGGCAACAGGCATTTTCTTTCTGGCAAAGTATATTGTGACTTATCTGGATGCAAAAAATAAGTTTGAAAAGCTTCTCTTATTTACCGGGCATATTTTTTCCCTGCTGATAGTCATCCTTATTGTGATCAACTGCTTTGTTCCAATCTTTTTTTCTGTAGATAAAGACTGTACCTATCATGCGCTCAGTTTCCGGTATTCCGTGTTAGGCATCCAGATTATTTTACTGTACCTGGTTTCCTTTTATGCAATCTGGGTAATCATCACGCAGAAGAAAAATAAAAACCAGAGCAAAAGAAGACGATACCGTACCCTTTCACTATTCGGAATCATCATAGCAACTTTCCTCTGCATCCAGATGTGGTTTCCATATTTTCCACTCTATTCCATTGCCAATATGTTAGGAACCTGCCTGTTCCGTACTTTTGTCATTGGAGATGAAAAGGAGGATTACCGAAACGAATTAAAAAGATCTTACGAACAGGCACGAAGCAGCGGCACCACTTACTCCCATATCGCCCGCTCGCTCGCACGTGGTTACATCGAACTGTACTACATCAACCTTGACACAGAGGAATATATCAAATATCACACAGATGATGAGCTTGCGTCACCAAAGGAAGCAGACCGGGGATTTGATTTTTTTAATGCCTGCAAGCGTGATATTGAAAAATATGTATATTCTGAAGACAGGGAATCTGTTTTGAAAACCATTGACCGGAAAAATGTTTTACATTCGCTGGATAAAAACGGTACCCTGACCACTACTTATCGTTTAGGGTCAGAAAACGGATCCACCTATGTCAATATGACCATATCACGAATGGAAGATGATGACAGCATCCTGGTCATAGGCATCATGGATGCAGATGAACAGATGAAGCACCGCCAGGCTGCAGAACGGCTGAAGGAGGAAAGCATTGCATATAACCGTATCAGTGCTCTCACCGGTGATTTTCTGGGAGTCTATGTTGTAATTCCGGACACAGGACGTTACCGCGAATACAGTACGACCTCAGACTATGAAAGCCTCACACTGCCAAAGGAGGGAATGGATTTTTATAAAGACGGAATCCAAAATATCTACAGCGTCATTTATCCGGACGATTTAGGACATTACCTTTCCCTGTTCAAGAAAGAAAATATTTTGAAAGAAATAGAAAACAACGGCATTTTTGCAATGAAATATCGTCTGCTCATAAAAGGCAGACCGGTCTATGTCCAGCTCAAAATCGCAATCGTGGAGGAAAAGGACGGACCGCGTCTCATTGCCGGCGTCTCAAATATTGATGCACAGGTAAGACAGGAGCAGGATTACAAAAAAAGAATCCTTCAGGCACAGAAAAAGGCAAATATTGATGCGCTGACCGGCGTAAAAAACAAGCACGCTTTTCTGGACGCGGAGGAAGGCTTGAACCGCATGATTTCAAACAATCTGGACACAAAATTCGCCATTGCCATCCTTGATGTAAATGATTTAAAAAAGGTCAACGACCTGGAAGGGCATCAGGCAGGAGATGAATATATCAGGGGCGCCTGCCAGCTCATCTGCGAGACTTTTAAAAGGAGTCCCGTCTTCCGCATTGGCGGTGATGAATTTGCCGTAATTGCACAGGAAAATGATTATACGCACATTGATAAACTGGTAAAGAAAATTAACGACCATAATAAAACAGCCTCCCGCTCCGGTGGAATCGTAGTTGCCTGCGGCATGGCAAAATACGACAATGACAAAAGCGTGGCTGCGGTATTTGAACGTGCAGATATGAACATGTATGAAAACAAAAGCCTCCTGAAAGCAGCAAAAAAAGAGTAGAAATTTTGTACTTTGGCAGGCGTGTGCATAAAAAATCCCCACGAGCTGCTTTCTGCCCGTGAGGATTTTTCCTTTTCTTAATCTCCGACCTTCTTAATAAAAAGCTCGAATGTCCCATCTTCATTTTCATCCATCCGAAGCACCGTATGTCCCTCTTCCTTGATGCTCCTTGGCACATTTTCCGCCGGTTCCCCGCCGTTCAAGTGTACCTGCAGCACCTCACCTTCTTCCATTTCTTCCAGGGCAACCTTCGTTTTCACAAAGGTCACAGGACACACTACATCCGTAATATCTATTGTTTCATCCACCTTGAGCTCAGCCATGACTTTCTCCTTTCTTTCCAGATTGCTAAAACACTTCCTACTTCAGCCTAACTGCGCCATCCCTGTCATCTCTCCTGCCGCATTGCCGTCAGTCGGCGATGGTTTCAAATAACATCCCACCGCTATTCCAAAATCACCAGTTCCTCTTTCCTGACCACCTTTTCCTCTCCCGCACTCTCCACATGAAATGCGTTAAGCACCGGATTTCCTTCTTCCTCCAGAGACAGAATCAGATAGCTGGCCCTGCTGTCATTTGCAAGCCTCTTATCCTCCTCAGAAGGACGGGACGGCGATTCCGGATGAGAATGCCAGTTTCCAAGCGGTGAAAGCCCCTCTGCCCTCATATCCTTTACCGCCTTTAACTGCTCCTTCGGGTCAATGGAAAAATGCTCATTGGTATGGTCGATATTCGTCAAAAGATACACCTTTTTTATCTCCCGGACGCCATCCTCCCCATCCGTTCCGGCAATCAGCCCACACGCCTCCTCCGGCCGTTTGGAAAGTGCGTACTCATACAATCTGTCAAAATCTGATCTTTTCATCGTTATTTTCATATAATTTAATCCTCATTCCTGCAGATTCCCTTTTCTTCCATCCACACACTTCACTCTTTTTTCCACTCACACGCTGCCTGCTCATAATCAATCAGCTCCGTAATCGTCGGCGTATCCGAGCATACTGCACAGCCCTTCCCGCGCGGTGGAAGCTTAATCTTATGGAACTCCATCTTCAGCGCATCATACGTTAAAAGATACCCGGATAACAGCTCGCCTGTTCCGGTAATATACTTCACTGCCTCCATCGCCTGTAAGGAACCGATCACGCCGCCCATGGCACCAATCACGCCCGCCTGCTTACAGGTCGGCACCGCATCCTTTGGTGGCGGATTTTTGAAAATACAGCGGTAGCATGGTCCTTCTCCCGGCAGAATGGTCGTAAGCTGCCCCTTGAACCGAATGATCCCCGCATGGGAAAGCGGCTTTTTCGCCATTACACAGGCATCATTAATCAAAAACTTTGCCGGAAAATTATCCGTTCCATCCAGAATAAAATCATAATCTTTGATTAAATCCATGATATTTGCACTGCTGACAAAATCATAATACGTATTCACCGTTACATCCGGATTGATGGCACGCATGGTTTCTGCCGCAGAATCCACCTTCTTCTTTCCAATGTCATTTGTGGTATGAATTACCTGACGCTGCAGATTTGACAGATCCACCACATCTGCGTCCACAATCCCAATAGTGCCCACGCCTGCTGCCGCCAGATATAACGCTGCAGGTGCGCCAAGGCCACCGGCACCAATGATAAGGACTTTTGCATTCAAGAGCTTTTTCTGCCCCTTTGCGCCGATTTCCTTCAATATAATATGTCTGGAATATCGTTCTAACTGCTCATTCGTAAACGCCATGCTTACCTTCCCCCTCCCATAAAGTAAAGAAATTCCACTTCATCGCCATCCTTTAAAACATGGCTTTCAAAAGAACCGCTTTCAATAAATTCTTCATTCACCGAAACCGTGACATACTGTGGAGTTTCCACATTCTCTAACTCAATCAGGCGCGACACTGTAAGTCCGTCTTCCACCTCTTTCTTTTCTCCTGCTACTGTAATCTGCATTTGGCTCTCCCTCCTTTTTCCATACATAAAAATGTCCATGCCTTGTAACACCAATCCGCTGTTCCTGCAATATTCCAAATGCACGCAACAGCACTATCTGTAACAGTTCAGCTTTCACACCTTATGAATCCATATAGATTTTCACTTGAAAACAAGTTTTCAGTGAAAAATCTATATGGATTCATAGGAAGGCTGAATAGTTATCACTATTATATCATATAGTACCATGCATCTCCCTGGCTAAGCTCCTCGCTCTTTCTTCCATTCCCCTCCGTCCGGTACTCCATTTCCATATTCTTCATGCTCACCCTCGTATCCGGCTCAATGGAACAGGTAATGAACGTATTTCCGCCAATGACCGCATTTTCCCCAATCACCGTTTCACCGCCCAGAATGGACGCCCCGGCGTAAATGGTCACATTATCCTTAATCGTTGGATGACGCTTCACCCCTGCAAGCCTCTGCCCGCCTCTGGTGGAAAGCGCCCCAATCGTGACCCCCTGATAAATCTTAACATTTTTCCCAATCACCGCAGTCTCTCCAATCACGATTCCGGTTCCATGGTCAATGAAAAAATACTTATCAATAGTCGCTCCGGGATGAATATCAATCCCGGTCTTCGAGTGCGCATACTCCGTCATCAGCCTCGGCAGCACCGGAACCTGCTCCAGATAAAGCTCATGTGCGATCCGGTAGACCGTCACCGCCGTAAGACCGGGGTAAGCAAGGATGATCTCTTCAAAACAGCCCGCAGCAGGGTCGCCATCATACGCCGCCAAAAGGTCTGTTTCTATGTATTCGCGTATTTTGGGAACCTTATTAAAAAAAGACTTACAGATCCGGTAGCTTTCCTCTTTCCGCTCCTCCTCCGTCATCACTCCTCTTTTGTTACAGAAATCAAGAGCTAACGTCACCTGTTTATTCAGATGATAAAAAATATCCTCCATGATCACAGCAAAGCTGTTCTCCGGATTATAAATCTTATAAGAACGGTCCCTGAAATACCCCGGATACACAATCTGGAACAGATTATCCACCAGCTCCTGAACCTCTGCCTTATCCGGTTTATTGAAAATGTTGATTGCATCAATATTCTTCTTCCCATCAAAATCAGAGACAATATTTCTGACAATCTCATCAATCTCTTTTTCCATAATCATCCTGCTTCACCAATCCCCTTCTTATGCAGCAGGCAGGCGATGCTCCTCCACCGCCCCCGCCTGTGCAAAAATTTCACAATTTTCCATGCCTTCACCAAGGCTTAGATTCCCTCCACCTGTCATCAGGCAAATGTCCTCAACGCCTTCACAAGGGCATCCACATCATCCGGTGAATTATAAATTGCAAGTGTCGGCCTTACTGCGCTCTCATATCCAAAACGCCTTAACACCGGCTGTGCACAGTGATGTCCGGTACGGACTGCAATCCCATAGCTGTCCAACCGTTTTCCGACCTCTTCATCTGAATAACCATCTAACTTAAAGGCAAGTGCGGATGCCTTATTCAGTGCCGTTCCAATCAGATGAAGTCCCTTTACTGTGCTCATTTCCTTTAACGCATACTGCAAAAGCTCATGCTCCCAGCGGTACACGCAAGGCATACCAATCTCAGACAGATATTTCAGTGCCTCGCCAAGTCCCACTGCATCTGCAATGCTTCCAGTCCCTGCTTCAAATTTATTTGGTATCGGATTATAAATGGTCCGTTCAAACGTCACATCTGCAATCATATTTCCGCCGCCATGGTAAGGCTCTGCTGCCTCCAAAAGCTCCTTTTTCCCGTAAACTGCGCCAATGCCTGTCGGCGCAAAAATCTTGTGTCCGGAAAAAACAAAGAAATCCGCATCTAAAGCTGAAACATTCACCGGAATGTGCGCCACAGACTGCGCACCATCAATCAAAATCCGCACCCCATGCCTGTGTGCAATGGCAATCAACTCCTCCACAGGCGTCACCGTTCCTAACACATTGGAAACATGTGTTACTGCCACGAATTTTGTATGCTTTGTAAACAGCTTTTCATACTCATGTAAAATAAGCTGACCTGTTTCATCACAAGGAATTACCTTAATGACCGCACCAGTCGCCTGTGCCACGAGCTGCCATGGAACAATGTTCGCATGATGCTCTAAAATAGAGACAATGATTTCATCGCCAGGCTGTAATAAAGGCTTTACATAAGCATTTGCCACCAGGTTAATGCCCTCTGTGGTTCCCCTGACAAAGATGATTTCCTCTGAGGAATCTGCCCCGATAAAATCACGAACCGTATCCCTTGCTCCCTCATAAGCATCCGTAGACCTTGCAGCGAGCGTATGCGCACCTCTGTGCACATTGGAATTTTCATGCTCATAATAATAAGAAAGCCTGTCTATAACCACCTTTGGCCGCTGCGTAGTGGCACCATTATCAAGCCAGACCAGTGGATTTCCGTTAATCCTTTCTGAAAGGATTGGAAAATCACTGCGTATCTGCGCTAACGTCTTGCTTCCAATACGGATGGATTCATCCCTTGAAGAGCTGTTTGCGCCCTCGCCGCTTTCCTTATCCACCTTGTCTCCGCCCAGGGACGTAGGAGCATCAATCTTCCTGTCCTGCTCCTTTGCCTGCGTCTGGGAAACCACCACAGGCGCATAGCCGGTTCCACCATACCCGGAAAGCCCCGGGACATCCGGCATATCACCGGAAGCCGGAAGAAGCTCTGCTTCCGGAGCACTCGCACCCTCCACGGTCTGTAACCATGGATCAGTAGAAGAACCGCCATAGGCAAATGGATGTTCCCAGTCAAATGCAGGAATATCCGTTCCAGGCATCGGCGCATAGCCCGAACCTCCGGCACCTGAAATTGCCGGTGCATCATCCGGCACATAACCCTGTGCCCCAGATGCATTTACCTCCGGCACATCATCCACCGGAGCCTCTGTCGCAGACACACCGTACACGCCTTCTGTAAGGTCCGGAAACAGCTCATTGGCAAGGATGCTAAGCTCCTTTGCGGAAGGAACCCCTGCCAAGTTCTCAATCGTAGTCATAATATTCACCCACCTCTACATCTTCCAAAACAGCAATCGCATCATCTGCTAAAATTGCAGCAGAGCAATACAAAGACAAAAGATAAGACGCTACTCCTTTATTATCAATTCCTCTGAAACGCACAGACAGACCTCTGGAATGCTCATTCTTAAGCCCTGCCTGGAATAAGCCCACCACGCCTCTCTTTGCTTCTCCGGTACGCAGCAAAAGAATGTTCGTCTTGCCGCTCTCAGACTTCGGATTTTTCAGTCCATCCACTAAAAGCTTATCTGTTGGAAGAATCGGGATGCCTCTCCATGTAAGGAATACTCCGCCTGCAAGGTTCACTGTAACTGGTGGCACACCTCTCTTTGTACATTCTCTCTCAAACGCCGCAATGGCTCTCGGATGTGCAAGGAAGAATGAAGGCTCCTTCCATACCTTAGAAATCAGCTCATCCAAATCATCCGGTGTCGGCGCACCGTTTCTGGTCTGGATTCTCTGGGAATCTGCCACATTCTTTAACAGACCGTAATCATCATTATTGATGAGCTGGCTCTCCTGTCTCTCGCGCAGGGACTCGATTGCTAATCCAAGCTGCTCCTGCACCTGGTCATAAGGTGCGCTGTACACATCCTCAATAGCAGTATTTACATTGATGATGGTAGAAATAGAATTGAGCCTGTACTCTCTCGGCTCTGTTTCATACTCCACATATCCTTCCGGAATAATATCTGACTTCTTTGTCTGGCTGCAGAGCACATCTAACGGCGTCTCTCCCTCCACAACCTTATTCACCCGGTAGATACCTGTCTCTAATCCCTTGAACTCCAGAAATTTCGTCAGCCACTTTGGTGTCAGTGCCCCATACTGCGGCTTTGTTTTCGTCACATTGGCAAGATTATATGCCGCCTTTGCTCCCAATGCATAAATTTCATCTGCTTTTACTTCATTTGCCATTTTTCTTTTCCTCCTATTTACATGCTATGTTAATATGCAAATGCCTCCATATACGCTCAAAAAACTGCTAAACAAACGCATACAGAACCTGTGCATGATGCAGCGGACATCTGCTTTTTTCGCCCGCTGTTCCTGCTCACGGGCATCTGCCCATAAGCATAAATCGCTGCTAAGTTTTATCACAGTCG